>NZ_DBLYVB010000020.1:0-42845 GCF_057604405.1 Hominiventricola sp. | reverse complement strand
AACTTTCCGTCATCCATCGTCTGCTTCAACTCCGGCACAAGGTCATTGAGCCAGATATACCGCTGTACGGTTTTCACGCTCATGCCGTTGCGTTGGCCCACGCTTTCAAGTGAGAGCTTTCCGGCCTCGGCGCTGTCGCCGCGCGCCCCCTGATGCTTGATGGCCTCATACTGCATTTTCAGGGACATAGCCTTTTCGCTGGGCAAAATCGTTTCGCGCTGACGGAGATTGTCATCCGTCATAGCGAGAATAGCCTCATCATCCGTCATATTGCGGACGATACAGGGCATATTGCGATACCCTGCAAGCTGGCTGGCCATCTGGCGGCGGTGGCCCGCGATGATCTCATAGCCGCCGCCCTCGCGGGGACGCACCAGCGCAGGCTGGTTGACGCCGCCGTTGCGGACGCTCTCCACCAGAGATTTCATTTCCGCATCGTCACGGACACCGAAAGGATGATCCTTGAACGGGTGCAGGTCGGAAAGGTCAAGATAGACGATTTCCTCTTTCTCGGCGCGGGTAGCGTCACGGGGCGTAGGCGGCACTTCCGGGGCCGGAGGTGCTGCCTTTTCCTCGGGGGCTGCATGGGTTTTGCCAGCCTTGGGCGGCTTGGTCTGCTCCGGGGCTGTCTTTTCCGTTTTGGGCGGACGGCCACGGCGGGGCTTTTCCGCTTTTACCTCTTTCTTGGCTCCCGGCTCGGTGGGAGCGGCTTTTTCAGCTTTTGCAGGGCGGCCCCGTTTGGGCTTGGGCTTCTCCGGCTCCGGCATGGGCTTTTCCCATTCCCGCTTGCTGTACTCGGTGACGGAAACGGACGGGGCTTCCGGCTCCTTGGGGATGTCTGGCGGAGCGTCCTTTTCCGGCGTGGAACGCACAGCGGAAAGGTCAATCACCTTTGCGGACGGAGCGGGGCCGCCGCCCACATCAGGGATCTCGACCTGCTCCATTTCCGGGGCCTTTCCCGACATTTCAGGCGGGGCCTGTTCCTCCGTGGTAGGGGGATGCTTGTTTTCTTCTGCCATGACACGAATAACCTCCTCAACAAGAATTTAGGCCACGCCGCACGGCTGGCCCATATCGGCACACAGAGAAAACGCTGTCTGCATACAAAAACACCGCCTATGTCCTATTAGGCGGTGCATTGTGTAAGGCTTGGCAGCTCATTTTCAGTTGTTTTTCTCTGTGTGCCCTTGTCAAGCGATGTTTGCAAGGGCAAATAGAGCAACTTTTTCAGGTGCAGATACCTGTTCTACTACAGTTTGAACATCAAACACCTGAATTGCACCTGTTTTAGGGTTGACTTCGCATCGTTTACGAGCAGCCCATTGATACGCTTCGTCATGGTGATCTACCCACAAAAGTAGATAGACTCCAGCTTCTTGCTGACGAACAACAATACCACGATAAGTATCATCAATACGAACAGAAAAAATTTTCTTATCTATTCCCGAATTGAGTTTCTCATAGTTAATGCCAGGAGACATCGGATTGTTTCGGAACTTATTTACGAACTCCGTTACTTTACCTTGTACTTGTCTCGGAAGACGAGCAAATGCTGTTAAAAAATCCGATGAGATTGCCACTTTAACATTATCTGTCATTGGTTATCACCTCCAAAATAGCTTGCGACATCCATATTCGTCGCATCCAGCAAATTCAGGATTCTCCATCCCAATTTTTCGAGTTTCTCCTTATCTTCAGCTTGTTCAGCAGTCATAAAACCAATTCGTCTATCAGGCCATGCAATTTCAACAGTAGCAACCACTTCTCCATCATCGCCTTCAACTTCGTAACCAATGTTATCTTCATCCGGGGCCGGTACGCCAGCGTCTTTTGCGATCTCGACAAATGCTTTTGCATCATCATCGAACAGAAGCTCCTTAATTGCATTCCAAGCATCATCAACCGCGGCTACAGGCGCAACGATATCAGAATCAGCATTTATTGCAACTGGCAGTGCGAGGTAATCCATGTGGCTCATGCCTACAGATGATACCGCTATAAACTCATCCGAGAATTGCATCAAGTTACAGAATCTCCAAAACCCATTCCACTCCTGCTCATATTTGTCTGTTCTCCGATCCTTTTCATCATTGAGAACAGCGCAAACAGCAACAGCACCCTTCGCTTTAAGTTCAGATGCAAGGATAGCAGAATAAATTGCCAGATGCGCATTAGAAGTTCTCGGAATCCAGATACCGAATATGGTTCCAGGAAACACGAAATCAGCATTAGTAAAGTGTGTCTGGTCATTTACAGCTTTTACAATTGTCTCCCAATTATTGAAAGCAAGATTGTTCTTCATCAAAGCAGGTTCCAACAAGGACAGAGAATATGCGTATGCTTGTCCTTTAAAAACGATCTCTGCATCAGGTAGTTTAAGATATTCCAGCAACAAATCGAAGGAAGATAACTTTGCCGGTTCAATGACATCTGCTTTTTGTTTCTTAATCATATTCTGATACATCGTCTTTCCAGAAGGCATTTTTTCTGCTTCAAGTGTTGTTGTATAGAAATCGCCCTGTGGTGCAAATACACTTTGAACATCCTTAAAGCTTAGTGACCAAATACGGAAATTGCCACTTCTGCGAATAGCTTCTCGCTTAATTGTATCATCAGAAACGATGTCTTTGTGATATAGAAAACCATCTGTAAATACGGCCACAGGCTTGTGATCTGGTGCGGAAACCGGCCAGAACACAAAATCCGGCTTACAAGATACTGAAACACTTGAGCCAACATCCAGCAGAACCTGAGGCTCGATTTCCCAAGCCAAGTCCTCTATCTTCACATAATAACTATGTTTGCCATTGCGGATTGTGTCACTTACATTGGCAGTACCGACCTTGGTGCGAATTGCTTCCATAAAGCGCTGTTCTAATTCGCTATCAAACAACGGATTGACAGGAATATCATTAATCTTATCAATCTTCTGAACATTATCTTTACCAGAAAGAATCGATTTCATAATTCTGATAGCCGTAGTCCTTGAAATGTTACCTATCTGCTGACTCTGGCGATAGGCGTATAAGCAATGGTAACATCCATCCTTCTGCGGGTCATCCTTGCAGGAGCAATTCTCCATTACATGAAGTGCCTTTTCAAAAATTTCAATCAGAGCGTTCTTTTCATGCATCAACTGTTTCAGATAACCCGTACCACCCGGAACAGAATCATAAATAACAAGATACTGCTTTCGATAATCTGCATCGGGAACAGGGACTTCACTGACAGTTGCCCTTAGATGATCAACATTACCGAAATACTCTTTCATACCTAACATAAATGCAGCCACAAACGATTCCATTTTTACAGAGGAAGAATCCATTGTAGTCGCTGGAACAAGAAGTCGGAGAATTTCTGTGCTGAACTCACGGTACAGGAACAGACATTCTTCATAAGCGTCAGCCTGCATTAAAGTGGGCATCTTTCTTGTCTTGCAGGCAAAGCTATGGTTGGCTTTTCCGTTTTCAGGTTGGATTTTGCCGCAATATTTACAGATTCTAAAGCCCTTGCGTACTTCTTCGACACCGGACACGGACAATTTTTCACCAGTCATGTCACTCTCACCAAAGTTAATTTCACGCAGAGTTGCTTTTCGAACGAACTCATATCCAAACGGAAAATCCTCGTTGTCCATACGATATGCGCTGGAAATATCATGATCCTCATCTACATCAACCAAGAGTTGCTTGCAATAGAAAATATTATTTCGATCATCGCTTTCATCGTTAATTAGGCTCTTAGTATAGTCCATGTTAGAATAGACCATTTGAACCTTCAGCATGGTTCTAACCTGTCCAGCATCAGCCCAGGCAGAACTGCCGCACTGAGGGCAAGCCGATGTATTCTTGCCCATTTCCTCAATCTGAGCATGAGAACAATTCGGACAAAGTCTCCATCTTGCGGCCTGAGCGGTTGTCAAATCAACCTGATCTATGGTCAGCTTACGACCGTCAACATAAAAGCTATTATTGGGAGCAAATTCGCTAATAGCGGAGGAAGCGCCGCGACTATATTCATAGACCATCTTCTCGTATTTTTTCTTCTGAGCTGGTGTTTCTTCATCCTCCTTACGATAGAGCACCGCTCGCAGAATAATACCAGCTTCTGGGAAAGCGTAATTCGGAAGCAATCCCTCGTCAGACAGGAAATTAAAGATATTTTTCTTGCCAATTTCTTGAAGAACCGTAAGCAACGCTGCTTCTTCACGCTTTAGTTCTTTGATTTCCTCATCATAGGAACTATCTTTAGGTTTATCTTCAAGATCACGAATCATCGCTTTTAGGGCATCAACGCTTGTTCTCAATGCATCCTGTTGTTTTTTCAAATCCCCGAATGCATCCAGAATTTTGACATACATAGGACTGTCATTAGCTGCTTTTCCTCTGGCAAACATTTGCAACTCTTCTCTTGCACTATCATCAAGGTACGCTGCAAACATCTGCATGAAAGAGTTTAACTGACGAGATAACGTGCTTTGTACATAATTCAAGAAGTTAAACGGGAACATATCATCCGGGCGGACATCCAATTTTTTCAGAACAATACCAACTTTATCAGGAATAGCGCCATCAGGAATTCCCTTTTTAACCCAAGAATCCATGCAGAAAGCTACAAACTGCCTTTCCAAAACAGCAGATGCTCGAAGGAATATTTTAGGTGGAGTGACCTCGCCGGCAATCATATCCAACGGATCAGAATAGAAATATAAATCGTGGGGTCTTGCATTCGCAACAGCCAAGGTCAGTGCATTACCATCCTTACGGCCTGCTCGACCTGCCCTCTGTAAGAATTGGCTCTGAGCTGGCGGCATACTACACAAAATGACAGTAGACAAGTCACCAATATCAATACCCATTTCCAAGGTCGGAGTACACGATAATACATTGGGGTCCCAAATCTCCTGAGTATCCTTACTGCGCTTAAAATCCATTTCGAGCTGCTCTCTATTGGGGCGCTCTAACAAACCCGTGTGTTCCCTTGCGTTAATACGAACCAAATCACCAGCACTGTAAAGACGGCCATAATAATTTATTTCGCCTGTCTCATATTCTTCGAGAAAACCGCCACAGGTAGTCCTTTGGCAAGGCGCACCAATCCAAAGCTCTGCATTTTCTGCTGCAACAGCATATACAGAACCACATTTATCACAACGCATCTGCATCACATCATCCGTGATAAAGACATGTTCCTTATTTAGTCCGTAGATCTTATAATTGACCGAAGAAGGAACCAGAGATATTACATTTTGCTTCACTGCTTCATCCAAAATAAATTTACTGATTGCCCGAAAAGTGCTGTCATCTACCAGCACTTCGTTACAGCAGGAAGCGATCCAGTCCACATACTTATTAGCAGAAGGTGAGTCAAACTCAAAAGATGAGCGACCATTGCCAATATGCTCAGCAATAAAGCGCGGTGTATTTCGACCCGACTGACGGCCGGGCAGCCAACGATTTCTGTCGTTTGACAACATATAACCATTGCCCTCACCTATGGTATATTCATCGAACACTTTATCCTCTCAAAGGCACCATTTTTGCGCATTAGATTCAAGTATCCGATAACCATGCGTTTGAACGAATCCGAGTTTTCAGCGGTCAGCACCCCAAGTTCGTTGATTGTCCTTTCCTGTACGGCATCAGCAATCCGAACAATATCTTCCGTAACAAAAGAAATAACAGAGCAATTAGACTTTTCAAGCGTTCGCCCAATGTTACCGGCAAGACCAAATTCAAGCATGATTTCGTATTTAATGCGTTGCTCTACTTCATATACCAAAATTTGTGCCTGCTTATCCTTGCCCAAGCTGCGCTTCTCAACCATATCTTCATAGGCTTGCTTCCAAGTCAGATTAGGAGCAATAAAGAAGCTTACAAACTGCTCATCGGTCATGCGCTCATGCCAATACTTAATAAAACCATTCTGAAAATCCGCAAGGTTTTTCCCAGAACCTATTTCAGTACAGTATTTTTGAATAGCAGTTCTAAGTCCAAAACGCCATGTCCTTGAGTTGAAAAATCCTGCTCTGTGCGCAGCATCCTGGACATTATCAGAGAATGCCAACGTCTTTTTATCATCATTAAACTTGGACGCAAACATTTGAGAAATGCTTGCGCTAATTTCTGTTGCGCTACGAAGACCCATCAACGACAGGCCACGACGACTGCCACAGCAGGGACAAACGTATTGCTTGTGATTCTTAGTGCCAGAAGTCCTGATTGGATTGGGAATCATAACATCAACCATTTCGGCACCGCAGTTGACGCACTCATCGGTTCCATCCTCACCAAGTTTTACTTGCAGACAATCGGGGCAAATTCTTGCAGGAATCATACCAAAAACACGTTCATCGTGAGAATGAGGAAACATCATCACGATTTTTTCGTCCGCACGGAAATATAGATTATAGAACAATTCCAGATTTGTCATGGTGGCATTGCTACGTTCATTGAGTACGGATACCCAACCTGTAATACCACAATCACGACAGTTTACAACAGGAAGATACTGCTTTGCCTGTTGTTTATTCAGATCGTGAACGATTTCATAAGTAATTTCATTTGGGTCTATTTTCGCAACTAAGCGACGAAGTTCCCTCATCCAAAGCTGAACCTGAACATTCAAAAAAGGACGTAGCTTTCCCACCTTTCCCGTTCTTGCGTGAGAAATCAAAGCAAAGAGGGAATTGATAACTACAGCTGCATCAGGCAGGGTTTTCAAGTCCGGGTAATGGGTCGTCAAATCTTCTGCTATTTTAGAAACCTGATAATATGTACCGCCGGTCAGATTGATAACCGATTGCATGAAACTGTGATGCATCAATTCGTATCCAAGCTGGATTCTGCCTTCATCGTCAAGGACATCAAAAGAAAAATTCGGGAGCCAATCTTTTACCGCGCTCTGCAAGTAGGCCGAAGGCTCATCTTCCTCAGACAATTTTTCCAGCTCTATCGCCTGCTCTACTGTTGGCAACGTAAATTCCGTCACTTCGGCTCCCGCAAAGAATTCTTGCGCACTCAAACGGTCTTCTGTGATAATTGCGTCCTTGTCAAACGGCTCACCAAAGATTTCTTCTGCGTAGTTCAGAATATTGCTATTGTTTTCCTTTGAGCCCATCGTTGCAGATGTACCGACGCAGCACAGGTATCCATCATAGATGCCCAAGCGCCGTTTCAAACGACGAAGCAAACAAGCCAAATCTGTGCCTTGTGCACCATCGAATGTATGCAGCTCATCGACTGCGATATATTTCAGAGTCTCAGGCTCATTATCCTGCCACAAGAGAGCATCTTTCGGACGCACCAGCAGATAGTCCAGCATTTTATAGTTGGTCATCAGAATATCCGGCGCGTTGTTCAGCATGGTTTCGTGGTCTGTAATAACGCCATGTTCACTCATAGTACGGGCGGGCGTATGCTCTTGTCCACCAACATACATCCCGACAGTCACATTTCCACGGAGTTCATCACTTCCATAGATCAGCTCCGCTATACGTTTCGCCTGATCCGTTGCCAAGGCATTCATCGGATAAATAATAAGTGCTTTTATTCCTCGCTCGCCACGGTGCTGATAGCAATACTCCAGAATTGGATAGAGGAAGCACTCGGTTTTACCAGAACCAGTACCCGTTGCAACTAACGTGGATCTACCATCATCTCCGGTCAGTCGCTCAAAAGCTTTTTGCTGATGCACATAAGGAAGATATGCAGGATGAATTGCTTCAAAACAAGTTGGCATTTCCGCTGCAACACGAAACGGAAGGCGCACAGCAACATAAGGTTCATGATAAACAGAGCCTTTATTCGCCAGCATTTTCTCTACGGAACCTTTGAACGGTTCGTTGGTCATCGGGAATGTGGTTTCTATGTAATCTCCGATGCCTTTCTGTAATTGTTTAGCGAGTATGGATGGTAACATACTGCAATCCTCCTTTGTACTATCTAAGAATTCCATGTGTTATACGGCAGTTCTATAGATCTTTCCATGTTCTGGAATATGAATCAACGCACCTTCATTTTCCTCTATTATCTTGGTAGAATGATCCGCAATGGTTTCACTAAGTTTACCTACATCAGTGTTGATACCTAATGCTTGGATTTCCGCAGATGTTGCAAAGATGTATTGATCGGATTGCTTCTGCATAAGCAATTCCAAATCTTTTTCTTGATCCTTGGTGGGTATCAACTCTACAATATCAGCAAGTAAAAGCTCGTATATTTGAAAATGCTTCCCATATTCAAGTTTGCTAATATGTCTGCCGCAAACTCTATAAGAAATCTCATTCCAATTTACTAAGGCAGTGTCAACCATTTCTTCTCTGAATTCTCGGCTCAAATCATGAAGCTGCTCTCTAGAGGCTCCATTGTCAAACCGTTTTACAAATTTTCTCAAATGTTGATTTGCCAGTCTAAGCCTATAATCATTTCTTGACGATTCATCAATCGAAATTTTGTCATCATCCATAACCTGATACAAGTTTTTAAGTTCGGTTTTCTCGTCTCCCAAAAGCTTGTAGACGCCTCCGACAGGCTGAAATTTTCCTGTTCCACGAGCGTTGCGCACCAAAAGGTATTTACCACCTATTTTAATTCTAAACAAATATGCAAATGAAATGCGCACCGGTGTATCTTTCTTAAGAAAACCACCACGAACCAACTTCCTTTGTGAAACCTTCCAGTCTGTTGTATCAAAAAGATCCTGGAATGATGCAAATAATGCAGGGAGCGAAAAGCCAAGTACAATACCGGCAATGCTACTTCCAACAGGCCAGTCCATGACCTCAAACAACACAATTATTCCCATCATAATAAGTGATAAGGAAAGTAATCCTACACTTTTTAAAATCTTCACAGCATTACACCTTTCCAATCGGGATGTCAACTTTATCTTTTGCAACACATACACCATTCTTAACTATGTAGCACTCGATATAATGCTTACCGAAAAAGTTGCTATGTTCCACTATAGAATTCCCTTTCTCATAGATTTCTCCACGGAGCATATTTCGTTTCTCCGCTTCAACACCTACATTTTTAACCTTCCAGAAAACCTTGTATGGCGGAGGGCAATTTGTGTATTCCATTGTGCAACGAATTTCAAAATTGTGTGGCAAATACCGCTTGAGGAGTGATAAGAATTCCCCAATCGGCTTCGGTCGCCAACCGTTCCCACTTACAATGCACGAGATTCTACACGAATACACTTGATTGACCGGGAACATCTCTTCAATAAATTGCTCGTTATCCACAAAAGAACATACCGACTTCTTGAAGGACTGCAATGTGTTATATTCGGACTTTGTTGCGTTTTCATTCCAGAACTCATGGTTGAAGAAGCCATACCATGCCTGAATAGCATCTGCCTGGGTGCAGTCTTCACTGAAAAGAATATCTAAGTCAGCAAGTTTGCTTTTTAGTCGATTCTTCCAGTTCGTCATTTTCTGTTTGTCACTCTGTCGCGGAGTTAAATCTCGCCCATTATCGACCGGTGCAACAACAGATGTACTTTCTTCAATTCGATTGACAATTTCTTTCATGGTGTAATAAAACAACTCGTCAATTCGATCGTAGGAGTCTTGCAGCGTTTCGTCGCATAAGACAGTTTGAAGCAATCCGCTCGGCATATTTTTCCAAGAAGATCTCGATTTACAAAACATCTTGGATAGACGAACAACTTTTCTCAATTTTCCATTTGAATTGTCGTTCTGGGTCTTAAACCAATCTGTCAATCCCCTTAGTTCTCTTGATGTCCATTCTGAACCTGCGTGTTCATAAATCCATTCTTCATTGACGGAATCATAAGAACGCCTATAAACAGCAAAGTCGATATGGTAGCCATCGGCATATTTCACTCGAACACAACTAGTCTTTACTTCAGGCTCTGCATTAAATTGTTTTGTTTTTCGACGAAGAGCATTTGCAACCATATTTCTTGTAGATTGAGTACCCTTATCGCCTAAATCCGACTTATCTAAAACAATGGCATCATCTATATCATAATCGGATTCTTCATTTTGAACGACCGTTGACATTGCCACACTACCTTGAACACAATCCTCAACTATTGAATATGAAGTTTTGTATTCAACGTTATATTCCTTCAAGCCATCCTTTAGACGCTGAAGATTTAAGTCTTTTTTATGATACAGACTGCTCTGCTCACTCTGTGGCAAAACAACATATGAACTGTAAAAAGTGTTGAACTTTGATGATAAATCGTACATTTTTCTCCTTTCCAGGCACATCGAATATCTGTATCTCATTCTCTGTTCTATACTCAGATGGCAGAGATGTCAAAATGCTTCATACCAATATATTTCAGACATTCCGCTCTTCTGAATAAAGTAACGGACGATTATTGAGTGTCTCCGTACTTCTCCTCAAAGAACTTCCATGCGGTTTCGTAGTCTTGTTCACGGTCACAGCGGTCAAAGGGGGCAACATACTCAATGGTGCGCTCCACAGGGCCGCCGGGCATGGTGTCGTCCATAATAGTGCGATAGAACTTCTTCCCGGCAGGTGCATCCTTCATGTTCAGCTCAAACTCTTTCCGGTCGAAACCAACCCCCACTAGGCTACGGTTGTTGGTAAAGGTAATTCGACCGTTGGCATCGTACCAAGTATCCGCTTCATAGCTTTGCAAAACTGGGAACTGAATGCGATAGATTGTTTTCAGCTGCTGTAATGTCATGCCCAGAGCCATTGCTGTCAGCACGTCAATTTCGACCAGCGCCTGACGACGCTCATAGTCGGTACGGAGGGGCGTGTCCCAAGTCCATTGTGGAGTAAGTTTTGCAAAGTGAGTATTATCAAGACGAGAATCTTGCTTCGCCCAAGAATCAAGTTGATATTTCTCATTCCAGCAGTTTTTCCACAAGGACGAGTAATGTTTTGTAAGGCAATTTAGCATTAAACTACGAAGTATAATCTTTTGATTGCCCTCAACCGGTAGTAGCGGGAGCAACATATTCACGCCATAGTTGATATGCGTTTTTCCTAGAACCTTGATGAAAAAGTCAAATGGCAAACTGTTTTCGGTAGCATTCAGGCACACCATCTGTTTCTCCTCTGGCATAACAATACCAAAAAGCGTATATATGAATGTACTTCCTTTTGGGAGAATACATGATACTAATGTGCGTTCAGACATTGTTCCTACAAACTCTCTATTTGTAAGCATATAGTATTCATTGCATTTATTCCCCCATGGCGTTGTTGGAAGTCTGTCGTAGTACTCTTCTTTTGAACAAAACCGCTGGTACTTTGCTCTAGGTAAATAATCATCATGAATTCCCGTTAGATCAACGGCATCATAGTCGCTATTAACTCGATAATTGCTACGAGCGGTTTGGAAAATAGGATTCGCTAAGCCACAGTAAGCGCCAACAAACAATGCCGAGGAAGCACTGCTCGGAAACTGCACATCAGCAATCAATGTACCGTCATTTTGAGCATTTGTTTCATTCCAGCAGGTAGTAGAATATACATTATGTTCGTATGTGGCAAGGGTCTTCTTACAGTTTGAAAATTGACACAAAACTTCCATCTGTTCCCTAACATGAAGTGAGGGAAGTTTCGATTTTTTCCAGTCGTTGCTTCCATCAAAAACTTTTGCAAAAATCTGCAACTCTTTCTTTGTAACATGAACAATTCTACTCGGGTGTCCTATAATGTTCCAATTTCCTTTATCATCCTTTATTCCGGGAATCGGATTTGATTGCTCTCCCTCGTAACACTCTACGATGCTCTTAGCATCGTAGAGATTACTGATGGTGTCGAAAGACACCATCAGTGGACCACCCTTCGGGTCGTCATAGACGCCCTCAGGGTGAACAAATGCGTTTACACTACATTCGTTACTATACATCCAAGATTGTGGAAGAAAACACTTGTATAGATTAGCTTTCATTCCTACTAGTTCAGGATAATTTTGTAACGCATTTAAGAAGTTTTGACACCCAGATATGGATTCATATTCAGAAAAATAAGTTTCACGAGTCACTTCATTGGATAGTACTTCAATGCGTTTATCAGTTGTATTTGCCGCTGTCATTTTTTTCACAGCAAAGATCGGGTGATGGTCTGATAGGACTCCTTGCTCATTCCATTCAACTCTTATCCAAGGCGGATTACCAATAATCAGGTCAAACCCGCCACGCTCTGAAAACAAGTCTGCAAATTCAAGCTCCCAATGCATAAACTTGTTCTGTTCCGCAATTCTTGCAGCCAGATCCAGTCTCGGATTTTCCTTACGCAGACGAGGAATATCTACAATGGTATCCGTACCGTAAGTGTCGATAATATCCATTGCCATCTGTTCCATTTTCGTCGGGAACAGAGAAAGCTGACCACCCTTAACAGAATCGGTAACATTTACAGATGCCATAGTTCCTTCAAGAATCAAGGACATATCAAACAAGAACTCACTTCTGGTAGGAAGCAGATCCGCTTTGTCAATCGGCCAGAACCACAGCGCACACCAATAGTCCATCGCAAACTTCAGTCGGGCATAGGGACCGGCATTTCTCATGTGTTCGCTCTTATAGAGTTCACTGAAGATCTTGTCCTTCTGGCGAATCGTAGTATGCGAATCCTCTGCATCATCGGTATAGCCAAAGACAGAGAGGGAGTCCTGTGTTTTAGTGCCCACTTCCTTGCGCAGTTGAATTTGCGCCTCCCAAAGCTCATCGATTACCGCAGAGAGTCGCAGCAGAGTAAGAACCTCATCGTCAGTGACAGGACTGGTAAACTTCTTGTTCCAGTCTTTCATCTCCTTGATGTTTGCAGGCTCCAACTGCTTGATTACTTTATCGGAATAGCTGCACATTCCCGGATCACCAAGTAGGAAATGATAAACCTGCTTTTTCGGCATACGTTTTGTTCCCAACGGTACCCGATCAGGCTCCATCTCATACCAACGCACCCCCTTAGAGGTGGATTGTGTATTTTCAATGCGATACACCTGCCGCCTTGCACCGATCAGGGAATTTCCGTTCACCAGCTGCGTGCCAAACCAGGGCACAAAGCCACCCTCATAAATGGTGTTCAGCCACAGGGAAACCTCTGCCAGCTCAACAGCCACAGGGTTCAGGTCAATGCCATAAACATTGCGGTCGGCAATGAACATCTTGACCTTCTGTAATTCATTAAATCTCTTTTCATAGCTGATGATCTCGCCGGTTTCTTTCTCCTTGCGGGAGATATAGGCTTCTGCCAGCTGATTGATCGCTTCGTTCAAGAACGCTGCACTACCCATAGCAGGCTCGCAAATGGTCAGCTTGAGAATTTCGTCCGCAGTTTTTCCTTCAAGAAGCTCCTTCAGGGCATACTTAACCAGACACTTGGTCAAAACCTCTGGTGTATAGTAAGATGCAGATTTCTCTCGCTCTCTACCTGCCAGACGATAAATGAAAGTGCCTTTTTCATACATACGGAGCTTGCCCGCTTTTTCACCAGATTCATAACGGACACGCTCATCTTCGGTATATTGGTCAAGCTCAGATTCAGATACAAAGTATCCAACATCCAGTTCGTTAAAGCTGTCACCGGCTCTCTTTACTTCATAGAGGTCATGTTCGGCAATAAATCCTCGATAGGAAAGAAGCGCCTCGTACACTGCGCCCATCTGGTTGATGCCCAGATTTGCATAGGAAATACGGCCACGGCGACCATTTTTTCTGCCCGTAGCCCTTGTCAAGCTCATAAGGTCGATGATACGCAGCATACAGCTGTTTCTCAGCTTGGCCGCAGTAATCATCTTGGTATATTCCGGATCGAAGATATGTGCCTTCAGCGGAGCAATCAGGAACATATCGTGCAGGCTATCGGAACCTGTCGCTTGTTTCAGCTCATCCTCCGTTTTCGGATAGCCTTCATAAATCAGCTCATAGAGTTTTGCCAAAGTTTCATGCAGGTAATAGCCATCACCAACTTCATTTGCATCATCACGGATGTTATCCGCAATATCTCGCAAACTTTCCAGAGAATATCCGGAGTAATAGCTCTGTGCTTTAATCGGTGCATAGCCAAGTTCCGGCCTGGACTCAATAAAAAGCACAAACAGCATACGATACATATAGCGCAGACACTCTAAAGTCAACTGTCCGGCATCTACAGGGTTTGCATCAAGATCACGACCAAGGCGTGCCTTCATATCGTAAAGGACTTCGTTACCGAGCAACTCAATACTTTCACGAAGGGCGTACTTCAAGTCTTGCGATACGCCGGAAGCATTCTTCTGGCTCTGTTCATCCAACTCATCCAAAAGAACTTTTCCATCATCAGGGCAAAGAGAATCCTTATGAAGCAGGACAGACATTGCCTGCAAAGTCGTGTTTTCCAGTCGAGAAAAAATCTCCTCAAGTTCAAACTGAAGATAGCGCTTTTCGTTCCACTTGTTGCGGTCGATAAGAGCGATCTGATTCATGCCAATCAGCATAATAAAACGAGGGGGTTCAGCTGTGCCAAAGAGAATTTTTGTAACCAAGTCCTCGTTTGCCATCTCGCCCAAAATGCCCTTGTAAAGTGTACCGGCAGCATCGTCGTCCACATCGTCGGCATTGAACACAAAGCTCTCCATAATGCCCGCATCCGATTCTTTAGATGCTGATAACAATACCCACAGCAATGGTGCGCCATTGCTCTTTGTCATTTCAAGATAAACCGGAACCGACAGAGAATCGTCCACTGCCACAACTTCTGGCTTTGCTTCCGGATAGCCCAACGATTTCAGATAACTACCTGCAAGCGCCTTGATATTTGCAAGCACCTGTAAGTTAACAGAAGAACGGACAAATTTATCATGTGCTGTATAATACTGTCGGGCGTTCTGACGCAGAAGCGACCAGGGAGTTTTGATTTCTTCGGACTCTCTTGCAGCTGCATTCCAATCACTGATAGTAGCACTCGTGTTTTCTTCAAACACAGTGGAAAAATAATGGTTGGTATAGTATTCGTTTTTATTGGTGATACCTGTTAAATCTATGCTCATTGCGATACCCCCATCAGCACAGATACAACTCTGATGTACGGGTTGTTCTGTATTGTCAAAGTTTCTTTCACCCAGCTCATAAACTGATCAAAGAGTTCATCTACCCGGCGCTCCTGCTCTTTCAACTTTCGCTCATGCTCAAACAGGGTCAGCTGGTAGTATTCTTTATGCTTCTCTTGAAGCTCAATCAGCTTATCAACTTCTTCATCCAGCAACGGACTCATTTCCGTCTGGTACCTCTTGTAATGTTCGTCCAAATGCATTTTTGCTTGGGAAACTACATCACGCAGCAAAGAACTTGCGGCAGAAATTTCATCTTCACCTATGCAATTCGTATTCGGAATCCGGGAATTACTCAATCCTGTTTTCTGTACCACTTCATTCATAGATAGCACCTTAACGAATTTGCCATCTTGGTACAGCAAGCCAAACCATTCATCAACCAAAGGAGTTGACTTCAGATTCGGCATACTGCCGGTTACAACATAAATGCTTTCGCCAGCCTTTAACGCTCCAGAAACCCCAAGGACAGGAGCTTCATCTCTCTTAAACAGCAAACTTGCTTTGTCATTAACCCAACTAAGAACGGGGTGGAGTTTCCACAAATACTGAGTAGTCGGCCATGCAGCCTCATCCATATTTTTCTGCATACTGCTTCTCATCTGTTCCATGCAGAAGGCTTTATCATCAGAAACACGGAGAGTTTCTCCCTGCGGAAGTGCTTCTTCTGGGACAAGCGCTTTCAAACGTCGCTCCATATCTGGAGTCAGTCTTATATCCAAACCGGAAACTGTTTTCAGTCTTTCAACCGGATGATTCTCTGTCTGATTTAGATATGTGAGTGCCTGATACAAATAATCTATATCCGAGAACAAGGTTTCGTCTGAAACAATCTCAGATTTTTTCTCGTCCTCATCTTCCTCTTTACCAGCTGCGGCCATCAACGCTTCAAATGGATCAAAATCATCTTCACCAGCATCCAATGTTTGTTCAAAGACATCTGAATCCGAACCGGATTCGATGGTTTCAGCTACAACAAGCTCTTCATCTTCGATGGTAAACTTACCGAGCAACAGAGAAGGATCGCCTATATTTTTCAGAGCCTGCTCCTCTTTAGTAATCAAGATTTCGATGATGCGCATATCGCCCTTGATACGTTTGTTATCACTTTCAATGAGCATATAGCGAATATCAGGGCGCTTCTGTTGGCCATATCTGTCGATTCTACCATTTCTTTGTTGGAACACCATCAAAGACCAAGGAATGTCGAAATGAATCAACCGATGACTCAAGTAGTGAAGATTCAAGCCTTCAGATGCAACATCAGATGCAACCAAAACACGAACCGAAGATTCCGTTCGGCCAAAATCCTCAACAATGCGTTGCTGTTCAGCGTCGCTCATCCCACCGGAAATCTCCTGAATGGCGTTTGCCTTCAGTCCAAGATCTTGGCGAAGTCTTTCGGCAAGATACTTCATGGTTTCGATACGCTCAGTAAAGATAACAATACGGTCACCGCTATCTGCTGGATTCCAAGCGTATTCTTTACTTTTGAGGAGATCAAGGAGTTTCTGATAGCGTGTAAAATCTGCCGGAGTAATTGCCTCCAGCGCAGTTTTCAGGTTTTCAAGCAGGTGAATATCTTTGATGTCATCTGCAGTATATTTTTTATATAGTTTCTTCAAGCGCGCTTCGATACTCTTGATACAAGCTGCCGGACTGGAGAACAAAGATTTTTCCAAGCTGGTCTTAAACAGCTGACCTGTACCTTTGGTTTTACCCAGATCCATCTCCAGTTGCATTTCAGTAAAAATATCAAAAGCGTATTCTTCCTTTGCAGATGCATCGCAACGCTCAAGTGTGATTTTTCTTTCTAAGAACGAACCACTGACTTGATCTTTGACATCTTTCTTAAAACGACGAATGCAAAGTCCTTTAATATCTTCTGGGGTATAGTTTTGTGGGTCTGCAATCGCGGTTGGGTCGAGCATATTCATCAAGGATGCAAAGCTCTTTGCTCTACCGTCATGAGGAGTTGCTGACAGCATTATCATTGTGTCGCTACGATCTGCAAGCAGCTTTGCAAGACGAGAACGCTGCGCCTGATGATCTCCACGTTCTGCAACGTTCTGAGCTTCATCGATTACAATAATGTCCCAATATGCATTTTCCAGATGAGTGCGGTATTCAACATCTCTCTTTAGAGTGTCGATGGATACAATCGTCTTATCATAATAGAAAAACGGATTATAATTCGATGGTAAGTTGGCACGAATTTTTTGAATCCGGTTAGAATCAAGGCGCACCAAAGGAATGGTGAAGCGGTTCCACATTTCTTTCTGAAACTGCGTCATCATACTCTTAACGGTAACAACCAGTATTCTTTTACCTTTGCCACGAGCAATTAGCTCGGACATCAAAATGCCTGCCTCCAAAGTTTTACCGAGACCTACGGTGTCCGCAATAAGAATTCTCTGTCTCGGGCGTTGCAGGGCAAGCTTTGCGGGATCAAGCTGATATGGCATCAAGTCCATCGCCGCTTTATGGCCAATATGTAAATTGGCATCAGTAGGAATTTGCTGACGCCATTGACTTTCTAAATATAATAGTGCTCGCTTGTAGAACGGTGAAGCATCCGCAACTAATTTAACTTCCGCAGGATCAACGATTTGAATTTTTTCCAAATCCGTAAAGAAAATCGCTTCTCTATCCTTAACCAACGGAGAAACACCAACGCAGTATAAAGTCTTGTTTCCAAGATTATTCGTTTCAATTTTTTTGACCATCCATTCCTCGTCACGAATGATGGTTCTCATGCCAGGCGCAAAATCTATCATCACGTTTTCTCCTTTGGTTTACTGCTTTTTATCATCTCGGTAAAACTCCAGAACATCATTTGGAGTGCATTCTAATGCAAGACAAACTCTTTCTACCATTTCAACGGAAACAGGTTCTCCGCGCCCCATTTTTCCAATGGTACTTGCGCTGACTCCGGCAAGCTCGCACAGCTCTTTCTTCTTCATTTTCTTGTCTATCAACAGCTTGAACAACTTGTTATATGATACTGCCATCGCCTCTGCCTCCTGCTTAAAAACAACCTTCCCATGGGTATAATTTCTCTATTTTCAAGTATAGCACTCATCAACTTCCAAGTAAACAAAAAATCGTGCGTTCAAAACAGTTTTCACTTTTCTGCAATCAGTTTCTACAATATCAGCAATATCAGTGAAAAAATTGTCTCGGAAAAGACTTTGATCATTTTTGATAAAATACAGGACTGTCCTAAAGTAATTAATTCTCTGAAATACTTTTGTGAAAATGCTCCGCAATACCACATTGCCTGCGCCGGGTCTTTATTGGGTATCGCTCTGGCAAAACCATCTTCTTTCCCTGTTGGCAAAGTCAATTTTATGCAGATTGATCCCATGACTTTCATGGAATTTCTGATTGCCAATGGTGATGAAAATCTTGTTAAATATCTTGACAGCATAAATACAATTGAACCAATTCCAGATGCATTTTTTAATCCGCTCTATGAGAAATTAAAAATGTACTACATTACCGGTGGAATGCCGGAGTCTGTATTAATGTGGACCGAGGCCCGGGATGTTTCTGCCATGCAGGATGCCTTATCCGGAATCATCAATGCCTATGAAAGAGATTTTGCGAAACATCCGGATACACATGAATTTCCAAAGATCTCCATGATCTGGAAATCCATTCCTTCTCAGCTCGCAAAAGAAAACAAAAAATTTCTTTATAAAGTTGTCAAAGAAGGAGCCAGAGCCCGGGAATACGAGGATGCTTTACAATGGTTAGTAGATGCCGATTAGTCCATAAAGTCTATCGAAGCAGTGCTCCGCGTCTTCCTATTGCTGCTTATGATGATTTATCTGCCTTTAAATTATATTTAGTCGATGTTGGATTACTTCGTCGCCTGGCACAGCTGGCTCCCACCGCTTTCGGCGATGGAAACCGCCTTTTCACCGAATTCAAAGGAGCATTAACAGAAAATTACGTTCTTCAGACTTTAACTACACAGTTTGAAGTCGCACCTCGCTACTGGAGCAATTTTCTTATTCAACGCGAAAATGATATTTTCCCAATTGAAGTAAAATCCGAGAATAATACAACCAGCAGAAGCCTGAAAAAATTTAAAGAATTATTTCCGGATCAGATCAAACTTCGTGTCCGCTTCTCACTGGATAACCTCAAACTGGACGATGATCTCCTGAACATTCCTTTATTTATGGCTGATTACACAGATCAACTGATTGGATTTGCCCTGGAGCAGAAAAAGACCTCCATTTCGCTTTAATTAAACTTTTGACGTGGGTCTATATGAAAATAGTCCCACGCCAGTTCCTGTTTTTCTATATTCCCTTTCCAAACCCACAATTCGGGTAATGGCAGGGCTTACATCCCAGGCAGAAGCCTCCATTTCCCATATGGGCCAGTTCTTTCTTTGTGATCTCTACGCCTGCCGCAATGCGGGGCAGGACCAGATCGAAGATTGTGGCTTTGGCATACATGACACAACCGGGCAAGCCAAGAACAGGTGTTCCATCTTCAAAATAAGCCAGCAGGAACATAGCTCCAGGAAGTACCGGTGCACCGTAGGATACGATTCTTGCACCGGTATTTTTAATAGCACCCGGTGTCCGGTCATCCGGATCCACGCTCATGCCGCCGGTGCAGAGAATGAGATCGGCACCTTCTTCCTTCAGTTTCAGAATCGCATCGGTAATGCGCTCCATATTGTCGTCGCAAAGAACATATCCGCAGACTTCGATGCCGTAAGCTGCCAGTTTTTCGATAATGACTGGTGTAAAGGTATCTTTGATTCTTCCATAATAAACTTCATTTCCGGTGGTAACGATGCCCGCTTTCATTGGTTTAAAGGGAGTCAGGGAAACCAGCGGTTTTTCACCTGCTGCCTCTTTGACCCGTTCCATTTTCTCTTTTGCAATGACCAGAGGAATGACGCGGGTACCAAGAAGACGGTCTCCTTTTTTCACTGCTGTATTGGTATGCCGGGTGGCAATCATCACCTCGTCAATCTCATTGATCGTATCCAGCCTCGGCACATCCACCCGAAACAGACCATCGCAGTCTGCCACCAGTTCGATCTTTCCTTCTTTTACATCCGTTGGATGCATATGCTCATTGATACAGACATTTTTCAGGATCTCCGCTGCCTCATTTTCATGGAGAGTGTTTTCATCCTTCTCCCATACATAGAGGTGATCCTTTCCGAGGGACAGCAGAACCGGAATATCCTCCTCTGACACAATATGTCCTTTCCGGAATGCTGTGTCCTTTACCACATCCTTCACAATTCTTGTAATATCATGGCAGAGCACATGACCTACCGCATCCGTTGTATTAATACATTTCATGATTATTTCCTCCGAACGTTCTTCTTATATTAGTGTATCACAGAGCAAGAAAAAAAGGCTACCCTCTTTTCGTAGAAGGGTGGCCTTTGAAATATTTCTGTTACTGTTTATAACAACCAGCCGGATAAAAGTGACCGTCTGTGAAAGGAACGTCCGCAGTCCCGGTACTTCACGAGAACGAGCGTTCAGCGATGTTTGAGTGTTAGTACCGCTGGATCGAGGACTTAGCGCGATCGGTTCCGCTCACAGACGGTCACTTGCGGCCGGTTGGTTTCCAATGAACTACAATTTACAATTTCTTAGCCGGTTTTTTCAGTGCACACCAGCAGATAAATCCAAGGAATACGATTGCCGCAGCCATCCAGCATACCAGCGTTACAGTTCCCTGACCGCTGAATTTGTCATAGTAACCTTTCAGGTAGATAAATGCGATCAGTGCCGGGATTCCCCAAGCCACATAGGCTTTTAATCCTGTCGGGAATTTCAGTCCGTCTCCGGAATTAGCCTCCTTAATGAATGCATCCCAGCCCCAGCCGTTTCTTCTGGTACAGAAGAGAAGATAACCCAGGCTTCCCAGCGGCAGCAGGTTATTGGATACAATGAAGTCCTCCAGATCCATAATCGTGCTTCCTTCACCAAGGGGTTGAAAGAAGGACAGTACATTAAATCCAAGAACTGCCGGCATGGACAGGATCATCACCAGGACTGCACTCACCAGAACGCTCTTCTTTCTGGTCCATCCGAACAGGTCCATATCAAATGCAATAATATTTTCAAATACCGCAATAATCGTGGACAGTGCTGCAAAGGTCAGGAACAGGAAAAACAGTGCACTCCATAAAAATCCTCCCGGCATCTGTGCGAAAATGTTTGGCAATGTAATAAATACAAGACTCGGACCTGCGCCCGGCTCAATTCCGTAAGCGAAGCATGCCGGAATAATGATAAATCCTGCGGTCAATGCCACAAAGGTATCCAGAATCGTAATATTAATGGCCTCACCGGTCACACTTCTGGAATGATCCAGATAGCTTCCGAAGATCATCATGGCACCAATACCAAGAGACAAAGTAAAAAATGCCTGACTCATAGCACCGAACACTACATTTCCGATACCGGTCTCTACCATCTTTTCAAAATCCGGAACCAGATAAAAATGGACTCCGGCTCCAGCGCCTTCTAAAAATACGGAATGGATGGCAAGTACCACCATCACAACCAGAAGCGCCGTCATCATAATTTTCGATACTTTCTCCACTCCTGCCTGCAGGCCAAAAATACAGACTGCAAAACCGATGATGCAGATCAGAACCGTCCAGAAAATCATGGTCGGATAATCTACCAGCATATTGCTGAAAGCCTGTGTAATCACTTCCGGTGAGGTACCTGCAAAATCACCCCGCAGACTCTTGAAGCAGTAATACATCATCCAGCCGCCAACCATTGTATAGAACATCATGAGCAGGTAACAGCCAAAAATGCCAATATATTTCATGTTGTGCCATGAAGTGCCCTCCGGTTCAATCTGATCAAATGCCAGTGCTACACTTCGTTTGCTTCCACGTCCGATAGTGAACTCACAGACCATGGCCGGAATGCCCATAATAAGCAGGAAAATCAGGTAAATCAGAATAAATGCTGCTCCACCATAAGCTCCGCACATATATGGGAATTTCCATACGTTCCCGATTCCAATCGCACATCCTGCTGATACCAGGATGAATCCCAGACGGGAACTGAATTTTTCTCGTTTCATTTCTTACCCCTCCGTATATATCATAACAATTAATCATTATAATTTGCTCTTATTCTCATTGCAAGCATATATTAAAAAAAGCCGCATATTTATGCGACTTTTTTTAGCAATTAATTCATTTCTTTTGGGAAAATACGGCTTCCATAGTGAGCAGCATACACATGACCTTCTTCATCCCGAATTGCAGTAAGATAAATGTCAGAATATTTCTTCCGAACCATTCCCTGCCATGGGTAAACAGCCTGAAGATCTGTCGGATTTCCGTTAACTTTCATGGACAATGTTCCGTTTTCCTCTGTAAGCTCAAAGGTATCACCTTCTCCAGATACATAACGTCCTGCAAGTTCTTCCACTTCCTGTCTGCTCCAGCTGCGTATATTATGATTCTGACGTACTTCCTGTACATCCAGACCACAATATGCTCTTAATGCTGCATCGGCAATTGCTGCCACAGAGACATCCATTGTGTTGCAAAGTACTACGATTCCAACTTCTTCCTGCGGACAGAAAGAGAAGTTGGAAGATACCCCAGGAAGACTTCCGCCATGCTCATAAACAGCACGGTCTTCCAGCTGTTTCGTTTCCAGTCCATAACCATAATAGACTCCTGGCTTCATAAACTGACGTGGTTTTCCCATTTCCTGAATGGAATAACGATCCACAATCTGGTTCCCATTTTCGGCAGTTCCTTCATTGAGATACATAACAGCATATTTCAGCATATCTCCCATCGTAGACTTCATACCACCACCGCCATGAAGGACAAACGCATCATTCTGGTAATCTCTGTCAGCTCTCCATTCACCATTTTCAAAGGAATATAAGGTGGCGGCATTGTCATCCAGTGTATTGCGGATGAAACTGATATTACTGCGGTCCATACCAAGCGGTTTCAAAATTTTCTTATCGAGATATTCTGCAAAAGAGCCGTATCCGGAATGACGGCGTACAATATCGGAAAGGAGACCAAAACCGTCATTGCAGTAACTCAGACGCTGTCCTGGACGTCCGGTAAAACGAGTCTGTTCATCAAGGCGTTCAGCCACTCTGCGGACACCTTCCTCCGCAAAGTCTTCACGATAAATCAACTCATCTTCCAAAGAATCTTCAATTCCCATTTCCTGTGCAGTTTTGTTAATGACAATACGCGGAAGAGGGAAAAATCCTCCGCTATGACACATCAGATGCCAGAGTTTTACTGGCTCTTTCAGGTTTTTATTCGTAAATTCCGGAACATATTTGGATACCGGATCATCTACCGACAAAAGTCCGTCTTTCTGCATCTGCATAATAGCCAATGCCGTAAAAGATTTTGTAACAGACGCCATTCCGAAAATCGTATCACGCGTAATCGGTAATTGATTTTCTTCATCCCGGTAACCAAAGTAGTTTTCATACTGAATCTGTCCATCAGAATCAACAATTCCAACTGCAATACCTCGAGCCTGGCCATCCTTCATGACCTGAGCAATCAGCTCTTCTAATTGTTTTCTGCCTTCCTCTGTCATGCGGTTCATGAGAGCATCTCCTTTTTCAGACCTTTAATACCAAGTCCCGGATCATCAGAAAGAATCAGATGTCTGGTATCTTTTACTGTCAGACCGCCTTCATATGGAAGTTCTTTCAAAGAGAAGGTTGCATCCAGATCTGCACGTGTAATATTTTTTAATGCAGCACCTAAAGATGCAGCCGCTGTAATACCAATTCCACTTTCCTCTGCCATGCATCCTAACATAACTTCTACACCTGCAGCTTCTGCAATAGCAGTAATCTTCTTGGCTTCATAAAGACCGCCGCATTTCATAAGCTTGATGTTAATCAGATCTACAGCACGATGAGAAACCAGATGAAGTGCATCCTTGGAGTCCCAGCAGCTTTCATCTGCCATGATCGGTACAGAACTGTTTGCGGTAACGTATTTCAGTCCCTCAAAATCAAAACGTGGAACCGGCTGCTCAACTAGTTCAATATCATATTCATTCAGACGGCTGATCAGTTCAACGGCCTCTTTTGCCTTCCATCCCTGATTGGCATCAAGACGAATCTTCGCTTTGTCTCCTACTGCTTCACGGATTGCGCGTACTCTCGCAAGATCCGTTGCAAAATCAACGCCGACCTTCGTTTTAATTACATTGAACCCTGCTTCTACGTGTTCTCTTGCACGCTGTGCCATAACCTCCGGATCATCAATTCCAACAGTCATATCAGTCTCGATTTCATTGGAAAGTCCGCCAAGAACCTTATAAAGCGGAAGACCTGTTTTCTTTCCCAGAATATCATGACAAGCAAGATCAATTGCTGCCTTGGCACTGCCGTCATAAGCAACCGCACGGTTCATTACAGTCCAGATAGCTTCCATATCACAAGGATCCATGCCGATCAGCTTCTCTTTAAGCCGTTCAATGGTTGCAACCGTTCCTTCCAGATTTTCACCGGTAATCAGCGGTCCCGGTGAGCCCTCCCCATAACCTGTAATTCCTTCATCGGTCTCGATCTCAACCAGGCAGCTGACTGCATGAGTAATCAGACCAAGTGCGATACGGAATGGCCGTACAAGCGGAACCTGCATTTTGTAGGTTCTAATCTCTGTAATTTTCATGATATTTCCCCCTCCCCAGGATTAATTTTCTTTTTTATCGTTTTCTGTGCAGGAACCACCACAAAAATGGCATGCACATAAATGTCCGTTTCCAACATCTTTCAGTTCCGGTTTCTGACTGGAGCAAATCTCCTGTGCCATAAAACAGCGTGTATGGAAGATACAGCCAGACGGCGGATTTGCCGGACTTGGAAGATCTCCCTGCAATAAGATTTTCTTTCTTTTTGAATGACGCTCCGGAACAGGAATTGCAGATAACAATGCCTGTGTATATGGATGTGACGGATGATCAAAAAGATCATTCTTATCTGCAAGCTCTACCACATGACCAAGGTACATGACCATCACACGGTCAGAAATATGTTTGATAACACTTAAGTTATGAGAAATGAAAATATATGCCATTCCCATGGTCTGCTGCAGCTGACGCAGCAGGTTCAGTACCTGAGACTGAATAGAAACATCCAATGCAGATACCGGTTCATCACATACTACCAGTGACGGGTTCAGTACGATAGCACGGGCGATACCGATTCTCTGACGCTGTCCGCCGGAAAATTCATGCGGGTACCGATTATAATATTTGGTATTCAGGCCAACCACTTCCATGACCTTCAATACATGTGCCCGTGTTTCTTCCTTTGTTTTATACCGTTTCTGGATATTCAGCGGTTCAGCAATAATCTCACCGACCGTCATTCTCGGGTTTAAGGATGCATACGGATCCTGGAAAATAATCTGCATATCCGCACGCATTTTGCGAAGTTCCTGACCGGATGCTTTCGTAAAATCTTTTCCTTTATAAAGAATTTCACCCTCTGTTGGCTCAATCAGACGAAGGACTGACCGGCCCATCGTAGATTTACCGCATCCGGATTCACCTACGACTCCCAGAGTTTCTTTTGCGTCCAGCTTAAACGATACTCCGTCTACTGCCTTGATCCATGCTTTGTCTTTCTTCATAAATGAAGATTTTCCCGGGAATAATTTCCGCAGGTTCCGGACCTCCAGAAGCGGAGTTTTTTCATTCAGTTCACTCATTAGATGTTTTCCCCCCACTCCTTTGTGTATTTAAAGCAACGCACTTTACGGCCTTCAGCTTCCACAAGCTCCGGCATCTTCTGACGACAAATCTCCCGTGCTTCCGGACATCTCGGACAGAATGCACATCCTGCCGGCATATCATCAAAACTCGGCACCATACCTTTAATGACACTCAGTTCTTTTGTATCATCGTCGTCCAGTTTCGGAATACATTTCATCAGTCCATCTGTATATGGATGCATCGGCTTATCAAAAATCTGGTCACAGGTTGCATGCTCTACTACTTTTCCAGCATACATAACCATAACATCATCTGCAACTTCTGCAATAACCCCCAGATCATGCGTAATCATCATGACAGAAGTACCGGTCTTCTCTTTCAGTTCATTGATTAGATCCAGAATTTGTGCCTGAATTGTCACATCCAGAGCAGTAGTCGGTTCGTCACAGATCAGCATATCCGGATTACAGCAAAGTGCCATAGCAATCATAACACGCTGACGCATACCACCGGAAAGCTGATGTGGATACTCATCAAAACGACGCTCTGCAAGCGGAATTTTTACAAGCTTTAACATTTCAATGGCGCGCTCTTTTGCTTCAGACTTTGTCATATTTTCATGAAGTAAAAGTGCCTCAACCAGCTGCTGTCCAATTGTATATACCGGATTCAAAGATGTCATCGGTTCCTGAAAGATCATTGCAATTTTCTTTCCACGGATCGCACGCATCTGAACTTCTGTCTTCTTCAGAAGATCCTCTCCCTCAAAGAGAATTTCGCCACCTTCAATGTTCCCCGGTTTTTCTACCAGCCCCATAATAGATAATGAAGTGATACTTTTTCCACATCCTGACTCGCCTACAATACCGAGAGTCTTTCCTTTCTCCACGTCAAAAGAAACTTCATTTACCGCTTTTACCAGACCTGCCTCGGTATGAAAATAGGTTTTCAGGTTTTTTACCTGTAAAATTTTTTCTGCCATCTCCCATACCTCCTAATTTTTCAGTTTCGGATCAAGAGCATCTCTTAGACCGTCACCAAAAATGTTAAATGCAATTACTGTAATCATAATAGCCACACCAGGCATAATACTGTATACCGGACGGAAACTGATAAATGTCTGTGCTGCACTAATCATGTTACCCCATGACGGAGTTGGCGGCTGAATACCAATGCCAAGGAAGCTTAAAGAAGCTTCATACATAATAGCATTCGGAATACCTAATGTTACCAGTACGATAATCGTAGAAAGACAGTTCGGAACAAGTCCTTTCATAATAATCCAGTAAGTGGATGCTCCACATGCACGGCTTGCTTCAATATATTCTTTTTCCTTCAGCTGTATCACAGAACCTCTGATCATTCGGGCTGTACGTACCCATGTCAGAAGTCCGAGTGCTATAAACAGATTCAGGACCCCTTTTCCCATGAAAGTCATAATTGCCATTGCAAAAATCAGATCCGGGAAAGCCTGGAAAATCTCCATTACACGGGAAATTAAACTATCAACCCAGCCGCCATAATATCCAGCCAGAGACCCCAGTGCTACACCTACAATAGATGCAATAATCTGAGCTACGATACCGATACTGATAGATACTCTGGAACCGTAAATAATACGGGATAAAATATCACGGCCATATTCATCTGTTCCGAAAAGATGAGCTTTGCAAGGCCCTCCAAGGACTGCACTGTAATCCTGATAATTAGGGTCATATGGTGCGATAAGTGGTGCAAAAATTGCAATCAGTACAAGCAGTCCTAACAGGCATGCACAAAACATTGCCATCTTATTTCTCTTCAGACGACGCAGACTGTCTCCATAGAAACTAGAATACTGCATGCCGCCATCCATAATATTCTGTTCGAACTGTTTCTGTTTATTAAAAAATCCAAGTATTTTTTTTGCCATCTCTTATGCTGCTCCTTTCCCGTAACGAATTCGCGGATCCAGAAATGCATAGGAAACATCGACGATCAGATTTACAATAACGAAGACAAATGCAATATACATAACCGTACCTTCCAGCAGTGGGAGGTCACGGTTTGACATAGCATCTACTGCCAGTTTTCCAATTCCAGGAATAGAGAAAACTTTTTCAATCAGCATAGAACCAGTCAGCATGTAACCAAAATCCGTTCCTACCAGTGTAACAATCGGAATCATGGCGTTTTTCAGTGCATGTTTCATAATAACTGCCCAGCGTGTAGCTCCTTTTGCTTTTGCTGTACGGATGTAATCCTGTCCAAGGACTTCCAGCATACTGGTTCTGGTAATACGGGCAATATTTCCTGCATAACGTGCACCCAGCGCAACGCTTGGCAGAATGTAAGATGCTACACCGTCAAATCCAGATATCGGAAGAATATTCAGTTTTAAACCAAAAATAATCTGAAGAATAATGGCAACCCAGAATGCCGGGGCAGAAACACCAATGATGGAAAGAAGCATAACAACAGAATCAATGCCCTTTCCTCTTTTAACTGCTGCAAAAATTCCGCACGGAATACCGATTGCAGATGCAAACACAAAAGACATACATGCCAGTTTTACTGTTACTTTAAAGCAGCGAAATAATGCATCTGTCACTACTTCCTTTGTAAAATAGGAAGTTCCAAAATCAAGGTGAACTGCACCTTTAATAAAATTCAGATACTGCACATAATAAGGCAGATCAAGCCCTAGCTCACTCCGCACTTTGGCAATCGTTTCCGGATCTGCACGTTTCTCCAGCATCAGGGCAACCGGATCTCCCGGTACTACCTGAAGAAGAATAAACGTGATCAGGCTGATACCGAACAGTACAAATACCGTCTGAAGCAAACGTTTTCCTGTGTATGAAAGCATGGTTTTTTCTCCTATACATGAGAACAGAGGAGCCGCCAATGATCTCAGTCCTCTGTTCTCCATAACATTTTTATTTTATTCTGTATTAATTACTGAATATCTGCATTCTTCCAGAACATACGGAATGTGGCGTCCATCTGGAAACCAGTGATGCTCGGATTCAGCAGGTAGAATTTAGTCTCATTATATAACGGAGTAGTTGCCCAGTCTTCTCTGGTCATAATGTGCTCTGCTTTTGCATAAATTGCCTGACGTTCTGCTTCATCGGTGGTAGCAATACCATCTTCCATAAGCTGGTCAAATTCTGCATTGTGCCAGAAACTAGAGTTTGTTTCTGTCTTGGTCATCGGATACAGCATACTTTCCGGATCAGAATAATCTACATACCAGTTACTAATACCGCAGTCGACACCACCACTCTTCTTCATATCAGACCATGCTGCGGAGTCAACCTGCTCAACCTCTACCCTGATACCTGCTGCCAGAGCCTGCTGCTGGAACGCAGTTGCAATTGCAACATTTCCTTTATACTTGGTATTTACAGTTACACGAAGATCAATGCCATCTGCATATCCTGCTTCTGCAAGCAGCTGTTTTGCTTTCTCCGGATTATATTCAAACTCCGGAAGACTGTCATCATGACCAATAATGCCTGCCGGAATATAAGAAGTCGGAACCGTTGCAGTACCATGAAGAATACTATCACAGATAGCTGCGCGGTCAACGGAAAGAGCAATTGCTTCTCTTACCTTTGCGTCCGGATAAGTCTTGCAGTTCATAAGCAGGCTGTAATTTCCAGTCGGCTGGAAACCATGCATCTGATCTTTCAGCTCCGGATTGCTGGAGTATACCGGATAAATAGACGGGTCAACATCCACATAATCTACATTTCCCTTCTGATACTCAAGAACCTGGGTGTTTACATCTTCAATAAACTTATAGCTTACACCATCCAGTTTTACTGCACCGCCATGATAGTCATCAAAACGTGACAAAGTCACACCAACACCATTCTGATAGCTGTCCATCTTGAACGGGCCAGTACCTACCAGAGTTGTCATACCCCAGCTGTCTCCAGCAGCTTCGCATGCTTCCTGCGGATAAATTGCACAGTATGCAGTAGACAAAACAGACAGGAATGGTGAATATGGTTTTTTCAGGGTAATGGTGAAATGGGTATCGTCCTGAACCTGAACACCAGACAATTCCTCTGCCTCGCCATTGCTCATCTCGTCATATCCAACTACATTCTCAAGCAGAGTAGCCATCTTTGCCATTTTGATCAGACGCTCATAAGAATATTTTACGTCAGAAGCCTTTAATGTCGTTCCATCATGGAATTTCACATCCGGCAGCAATTCAAAACTATAAGTCATGTTGTCATCAGAAATGGACGGCATACCAGTCAGGAGTGTCGGTACCAGACCATCTGCTGTAGTAGTCAACAAAGATTCCGTAACATTATCGGTGATCTTCATTACAATACTGTAAGTGAACTGCTGCGGATCCAATGCTACCTGAGGATCTACTGCTGCGACACGTACTACCTTGCCGCCTACCTCGGTCGTTGCAGAAGCTGTGGTAGAATCTGCAGCTGCAGCAGAATTATCAGAGCCTCCACCGCATGCAGTAAGAGATACTGCAAGAATGCAGCTCAGCAGAATTCCTGCTAATCTTTTTTTCATTTGTGTTTCCCTCTTTCTTCTCTTTTTCTCTTTTTTAGGATTCTGAACTTATAAAAATAAATTTTTTACTTTAATTCAATAAATCACTAAACGCTTAAAATTATATCTATTTTTTTATATAAATGCAAGGAATATTTTCAGTTTCTGCACATTTTACCGAATACCTCAAATTGCTTTGTTCCATTCTTCCACAATCATCTGGTATATTTGCTGGTATGATTTTCCAGATTTTCGGGACAGATCGATAATGCTTTCATATTCAGGATAGCATCTTTTCACTGATTCTGAATTTTCTCCGTCTAGAACAGTACAGATTTTTACTCTTGCTGCTCCATAAAACGTCTCCACGATTTGTATTTCCCGTGTCAGCACCGTACGTTCCATCCGGCATCGCCGAATTCCAATCGTTGTGGTGTTGGAAAAAATAATCTGTTCCATAATTGGAATTTCTTCTTCCAGACACAGAACGCACAATTCATACGCAGGACGATTTTTTTTCATTTGTACAGGAAGGTAATGTACTTCTCTTGCACCTGCATCCAGAAGGCATTCCATGGTATATCCAAGCACCTCCCCACTGCAGTCATCAATATCACTTTCCAGTTTCCATATAGAATCCATCTTCACATGACTGGGCATAACAGGCGTATTAATGAGAAATGCCCTTAAAATTCCAGGTCGTTCATATTCTCTTTTTCCGGCTCCCAGTCCAATTTTTTCTATATTAAATGCATCTGGCAGAACTTCTGAAGTCCGGATCGCTGCTGCTATCGCAGCTCCTGTCGGAGTCACATACTCTCCTTGTTCTCCTGTCAGATGAAGTTTTAAATGATGTGCGGCAGCAATGTTGGCAACTGCCGGCACAGGTACTGGCAGTATTCCATGCTGGCACCTGATCGTTCCCCCTCCCTCATAAAGGAAAGGAATGATTACCTCACTTATATCCAGATTATCAAGGCACACGGCAGCAGCTACAATATCCACAATAGAATCAATAGCACCAACCTCATGAAAATGAACTTCTTCCAGCGTGGTTCCATGAGCTTTTGCTTCTGCCTCTCCAAGAATTGTAAAAATTTTTACCGCTATTTCATATGCCCGTCTGGTCATATCTGTTTTTTCAAGAATTTCCATTACTTCCTTCATTCCCCGATGACTATGACTGTGTGCTTCGTGAGCAGTATGCCCGTGAGAATGTTTTTTCCCCTGATGAAGATATGCCATATCATGATCATGGTTCTCAAATTCCGCATTCAGTAACACATCAAAGTCACACACATCAAGTCCCGCTTTTTTTACGCGGCTGATGCGAATATCAAATTCCTGGATCGGAAGACTCTTAAGTACCTTCCTCAGCACCTTCTGATCTGCTCCCAGATCCAACAATGCGGCTACCGTCATATCTCCACTGATGCCAGAATAGCATTCCAGATATAATTTTTTCATATTCAAGTTCTCCTTTAAATCTGCTTCGTATGCGTCGTATCAAATACAAGCTGGCACCGGTCTTCTGGTTCAAAACTGGAAAAGTAATGTTCTTCCAGAGGAATCCAGCGATTTCGAAACATCTCTGCTTTTTCCGGCCCGTTTCTTTTTAAAATTCTGCGCATCTGTTCTTCCTTATCCACGGTAAGAAATATCCAAAGGTCATAATATTTAAATAAAGATGGATGACATGCATAAGATCCCTCAATTACAGTAATCGGGGTTGCTTTTACCGTAACAGGCGTTCCAAGATCCCAGATGCGACAGTCAAAAGGCCTATAAGAAAAATCCTTGTTTCTCTGCAAAGGCTGTATCACGTCCGTAAAGAATCGTTCATAATCTACATTTCCACCAGGTTCCTGAAAACGGGCTTCTGTTCGCTGTTCCATCCTTAGATAGAAATCATCCATATGAATCAGGCTTGCATGAAGTCTCTTTGCAAGAGCCTCTCCAAGCGTTGTTTTTCCGGAACCGCAGCGTCCATCAATGGCAATGAGCAAAGGAATCGTAGTTTCGTGTATCTTCTCTATTCGTTCTAATATACCGTTTAACACTTGTTCCATATCATCTAGTTCTCCGATCCTGCTGTATGATGGACATCCATTTTGTGAAACGGGACAATCTTTGCCTTATTTAAAGCAATCATCAATGCTGGAATCATGACCAGCTGAAGGATAATGCCAGGAATCGCATTGAAGAACGCACCTGCCAGAAACAGCTGCCACCCGAAAGGAACACTGCCGATTCCCAGAAGAGCAATTCTCACAACGCCCCATACAATACGGCCAGCCAGCATTGCTCCGACGAGGGAACGATACAGCGATTTTACGCACTTCCATCTGGAATGTCCATAGAGCCATCCAATCACCAGTCCGTAGGTGGCCAGCTCAAAGGCCATGGAAACGGCATTCGGAAACATAGCCGGCATTCCAAAAAGGATGCTTCTGACAAGTGGAAGAAAAAAACCTACTGCAAGGCCATATTCCCATCCTACAATCAATCCGCACAGCAATACCGGAATATGCATAGGTAACAGCATCTGTCCAATCGTTGGGATTTGTGCAATAAACAAAGGAAGAATCAGGCCAATGGCAAAAAACATGGCCGCAAGGGTCAGCTTCTTTGTCTGTTTCAGTATCATTTTCAATCTCTCCTTAGCATTTTCATTTTCCTGTCTCTTATATTAACATTTAATCCGGCTTAAAGGTTAATCTTTTTTCTGTATTTTTCACATTTTTTTATCTTTGGTCAATCTGCCTTAATATCGGATCTATTTTCATGATTTTTATTATCCCCCTAACGAAATCTTTATATAAACGCTTTCACTTTATCGACACAATAATTAAAAAAATATAAATAATATAAATTTTTTCAGAAAAAAGTATTTCATTTTCAAATCGACTGTGCTATTCTATGGGCATAAGAAGCATGACGGATAGATCCGTCAAAAGGAGGGTATTTATGATTACATTTTTTGTGTGCCTCGCACTACTTCTCATCGGCTATGCAACCTATGGCGCATTCGTAGAGAAGGTCTTTCACCCGGACGACAGAGAAACTCCCTGTACACGTCTGGAAGACGGAGTTGACTATGCTCCGATTGCTCCCTGGCGAGCATTCCTGATTCAGTTACTGAACATTGCAGGTCTTGGACCAATTTTCGGAGCTCTGTCAGGCGCTATCTGGGGTCCGAGCGTTATGCTCTGGATCGTATTTGGTACCATTTTCGCAGGTGCTGTCCACGATTTCTTAAGTGGTATGCTTTCCATGAGAAATGACGGTGCAAGTATTGCTGAGATTACCGGCATCTATCTTGGGCCAACAATGAAGACTGTTATGCGTGTCTTTTCCGTTGTTCTGCTTGTTATGGTAGGCGTTGTATTCATGGTTGGTCCTGCAGGTCTTCTGGCTCTGCTGACTCCGAATGTACTGGATGTTAAATTCTGGACAATCATTGTTCTGATTTACTATTTCCTGGCTACACTTCTTCCGATCGATAAGATCATCGGAAAGCTGTATCCGCTTTTCGGTATCTGCCTGATCATTATGGCAATCGGCATCGCAGGCGCTACTATTGTAAATAATGTAAACGGTTCTGCTCCGATGCTTGAGATGACATTACAGAACCTTCATCCGGACGGAAAACCGATCTGGCCATTCATGTTCATTACCGTTGCATGTGGTGCAATTTCCGGTTTCCATGCTACTCAGTCACCGATGATCGCAAGATGTCTGACCTCTGAGAAAGATGGACGGAGAATCTTCTATGGTGCTATGGTTGCTGAAGGTATCATTGCTCTTGTATGGGCTGCAGCAGGATGTGCATTCTACGAGAAAACCGGCGGACTGATGACCGGTCTTGCAGCTGCTAACGGCGGAAACTCTACTACCGTATATCAGATGTCCATCGGACTCCTTGGACCTGTAGGTGGTGTTCTGGCTATGATCGGTGTTATTGCATGCCCGATTACTTCCGGTGATACCGCATTCAGAAGTGCCCGTCTGACTATCGCAGACTGGTTCAAGATTGATCAGAAAGACCCGAAAAAACGTCTTGCACTTTCCTTCCCGCTGCTGCTGGTTGGTTACTTTATCTCCTTCCTTGATTACAATGTTGTATGGAGATATTTCTCCTGGTCCAACCAGACACTTGCTATGATCGCTCTGTGGGCAGGCGCTACTTATCTTGCTAAATTTGTCAGCAAGAATGCAAGCTTTATCGCAGCTGTACCGGCAACCTTCATGTCTGCAGTTTCCTGTACATACATTATGATGGCCGGTGAAGGTCTTGGATTGAGCGCTTCTATCAGCTATCCTGTAGGTATTGTATTTGCAGTTGCCATGCTTGGTATCTTCCTGTTCAAATGCATTTTGAAATCAGATACAAAAACAGCTTAAGTAAATCATACAGTATCACGACGAAAAGGGATGCCGGAAAACCGACATCCCTTTCTTTTATTTTTCCATCATTGTAAATTCTATTCTACGTCTTTCAGAGCATCCAGATCTTCTTCACCAGTTCTTACCTTCACAACCTTATCTACATTGTAAACAAAGATCTTTCCGTCTCCGATATGTCCGGTATACAGTGCCTTCTTGGCAGCTTCGACCACTTTTTCTACCGGAATATTTCCAACGATGACTTCTACTTTTACCTTAGGCAGCAGGGTTGCATCCATCTCAACTCCACGATACTTCTCTCCCGCTCCTTTCTGTACGCCGCAGCCCATAACCTGGGTAACGGTCATACCGGTAACTCCGATATCATTCATGGCTTTCTTCAGCTGATCATAACGGGACAGTCTGGAGATAATGGATACTTTGTAAATACCAGTTGCAGTATTTGCTGCATTGATCACTCTCACTGCTGCGTTTTTCTGTGCTTCCGAAGCAGCCACATAACTGTCCTGACCAAGATCCGTGTTTTCATTTACATCCATGGTCATGGTATTGGATACATCCATGATGCTGAATCCTGCATATGCACTCGGAAGACCGTGCTCACATGCATCCAGACCAACAATCTCTTCTTCCTCGCTGACACGAAGTCCGACGGTTGCCTTAATAATAAGGAAAGTCAGCGTAATAGTGACTGCTGTCCATGCACATACACTGACAACACCTAAGATCTGTAAGCCCAGCAGCTGGAATCCGCCGCCATAGAACAGACCAGTCAGTGTATCATTACCTGGTGCAGAAGTAGTTGCAAAGAGACCTACTGCAAGAGTACCCCAGACACCGTTGCAGAAATGAACAGCAACTGCACCAACCGGATCGTCGACTCTCAGCACATAATCAAGGAACCATACACCGAAGACTACGAGAACACCGGATACAGCACCGATGACCAGTGCGCCGAAACAATCTGTCACATCACAGGGAGCGGTAATGGCTACCAGACCTGCCAGAGAAGCATTCAGGCACATGGACACATCCGGTTTGCCATATCTGATCCAGGTAAAGATCATGCAGACAACAGTCGCAGTTGCCGGAGCTACGGTGGTGGTCAGAAAAATAGAACCAAGCTGTTCTACAGAAGTTGCAGCAGCACCGTTAAATCCGTACCAGCCAAGCCAGAGGATAAAACATCCAAGGCAGCCAAGGGGAAGGTTATGTCCTGGAAATGCATTGACCTTTGTGATTCTTCCGGATTTGTCTTTTACAAATTTTCCAATACGGGGTCCAAGCATTTTGGCACCGATGAGTGCAGAAAGACCTCCTACCATATGGATGGCACAAGAACCTGCAAAATCATGGAAGCCTATCTGTGAAAGCCAGCCTCCTCCCCAGATCCAATGAGCCTCAATCGGATAAATGACTGCCGAAATGACACCGGAATAAATACAGTAAGATAAAAATTTGGTACGCTCTGCCATAGCTCCGGATACAATCGTTGCGGTAGTTGCGCAGAACACTAAATTAAATACAAAATTGGACCAGTCAAAATTTGCATAGCTAGTAAAAATATCGAATCCCGGTCTTCCAATAAGACCAACCACATCTTCACCTAACAGTAATCCAAAACCAATCAGAATAAATACGATGGTTCCAATACAGAAGTCCATCAGGTTTTTCATCAAAATATTACCGGTATTCTTTGCTCTGGTAAATCCCGCCTCTACCATTGCAAAACCAGCCTGCATCCAAAATACCAGGGCGGCGCCGATCAAAAACCAGACACCAAAGACTATACCGTTTACGGACTCTAAGATTTCTCCACTCATAAACGTTCCTCCTCATTTTTCCTTCGTTAGCATTTCTTCCGGGCCCACCGCATAGTTACTGCGAATAAAAGAAAAAGGCACTGAATCTTCTGATCCAGCGCCTTTGCTTGTCATTCATTATAAAGACAATCTCTTCTTTCGTCAATCAACGAAAAATACGAAAGAAAATAAAGACAGTGTTAAAATTTCGTTAATTTTTACAAAATTGTATCATTGTATACAACTATTTCTTTTTAAGACTGCTCACGGTCTGCTCAAGTGCCTGAAGCGTCTCCGTTATATCCTGCTCATTCGCATTTTCACCCATATGTCCGATACGGATGACCTGTCCGGTGAGCACGTCAAAGCTTCCTGCAATCATGATATTATGATCTTTCTTCATAGTTTCCAAAATATCTACAGCTGTCATTCCTTCCGGAATGCGGATAACGGTAACCGTGTTGGAATACCCATTTTCCAGATAGAGAGACAGCCCCATCTTCTGAACTGCCCTTCTGGTCATCTCGCCATACTTCTTATGACGGTCATAACGACCAGTATCTGCTTTTACATTTTCCAGCGCCGCACGCAGTCCGTAAATATCACTAATTGGCATCGTATATGGGAACCACAGATTCTTATAATAATCCTTGAACACCAGAATATTGGCATAGAAAGACGCAATCGGTGTTTTCCTCTCTTCCATGGCTTTCATGGCTGCATCACTGACTGTCACAAAGGTCAGTCCCGGAGGTGCCGAAAGAGCTTTCTGTGAACCTCCACAGGCAATATCGATCTGTCCCTCGTCCACACGAAGCGGTTCACCAAACATAGCAGAAACAGAATCAACAATCGTCATAATGCCGTATTCATGAAGAGCACGGCTTAACTCCTCTACCGGATTCAGAACTCCGCTTGGTGTATCACAGTGTACCAGCGTTGCATATTTAAAATCATGATGCTCTTTTAAATATGCACGAAAAGCATCTACATCCAGTGCCCGGGTGTAAGGGGCTTCATAAAAAGTAACCTGTCCGCCATACATCGTTACAAAATCTGCAAATCCTTTTCCATAGACACCGTTATCCAGAACAAGGACCTGATCTCCAGGTTCTGTCAGAGACGCACAAGCTGCCTCCAGACCAAGAATCCCTTCCCCATCCAGAATATAGGCTGTATTTTTCGTTTCCAGGAGCTCACTGATTAATTCACAGGTTTCCTTATAATAATCGTAAAATGCCGGATCCAGATCCGGATTCGTGCAGGCAAGACTTCTTGCATTGCGTACATTTTCCCGTACCTGTGTCGGTCCGGGAGTCATAATCTTATACATTACTTCTTATTCCTCCTGTATATGCACCTACGGCGGAAGACTTTCTCTCTCCCGCCGTTCATGCAATTTTTTCTTATCTGCGAATGGCTCTTCTGACTACTTCTGCAATCGGAAGAACCAGAACAGCTGCCACACCAATCTGAACCAGGTTGCCCGGAATGGATGCTGCCGGTGCAATCCAGTTTCCATAAATGATACCTTCTGCAATATAGTATCCTACGATTTTTAACACACAGGCAACAGCAATGGCCAGTACATTCCAACGGAATCCATGATGTTTCTCGGTAATTGCGCCTACGCTGTATCCCATCAGACCTACAACTACAAAAGTAAACGGTGCCCACAGCACCCAGCCGCCCATCAGATCGAACAATGCCATTCCAATCGAACCAGCCATTGCGCCAGTACGTTTTCCAAAAATAATTGCTGCCAGAAACAGCGGTACATTTCCCAGATGGACCAGTCCGCCATTAGCTGCAATCGGAAGCCGGATATTGATAAATCCTGTCGCAATAAAGGTAAGTGCAATGCAAACTCCAGTGATTGCGATTTCTGATACAGAAATTGTCTGTTTTTCATTTGTAAGTTCTTTCGTGCTCATAATACGTTGCCTCCTCGTCATTCGTTGAGCACTATACTACTACCTATCTGGCTTTACGGATATATCCAGTTTTTTACATTTTGATAAGGTCAGATTAACGAACCCTGGGAAGATTCCAGCGATATTTCGCTGCTAGCAGACGGATCATAAAAACGAGCATCGAAGAAATCATCATTGCCGGAAGTTCTCCAAACTGCCTATACAAGAAAATACAGCTCATTGCCCCCATCACCGAAGCGCATGCATAAATATGCTTTACAAAAATATAGGGTGGATTCCCGGCCATCATATCTCTGAGCAGACCACCGCCCACACCTGTAACCGTACCGAGGAATGCGAGCAAAAATGTATTGTCTGTATAGCCCTGTTTGATTCCTGTCATGACTCCAACTGCAGTGAAAATACCAAGACCTATTGCATCCATGAGCTGCATCACCCTGTCATAGCTGTTATGAAATCTGGCAGCATTTTTATCTGCTTTAAAATAGAGAAATCCAAAGATTAAAAGTGCTGTTATTACAGATGTTTCCACATAAATCGGTTCCAGCAACGCCGACGGTATCTGGCAAAGCACAATATCACGGATCGTTCCGCCTCCCACCGCCGTCACAGTTCCCAGAACACAGACTCCAAACAAATCCATATTCTTACGAATGCCTACCATTACGCCGGAAGCTGCAAAGGCAATGGTCCCGATCAGTTCCATAAGAAATAAAAGCAAATTCTGAATGTTCATAAATCATAATCTCCCGTGTCATTGAAATTTGACATATCACAGGAGAAGATTTCTGAGTCTGTCCAAATCATCTGCATCGGGATGTGACAGGGCACGGTCAAAATTTTCAATCAGTGCATCAATATTAGCCGGATGCTCTGTCTGTTCCTTCATCTTTAAATAACGATTTTTCACAGATTCCGGCATTTTTCCCTGGCACATATATTCACCTACAATCGTATTGCTTTCATCGATAGATTGTCTGACATGCTCAAGTACCTTTTGAAAATAGGTATCACTTCCACCAAAACCAGCGGTTCCGAACAGAAAGATCCTTTTATTTCTCAGACTGGACAGCAGTTCCAGCGTAGATTGATCTGCGTTTCCTTTGTCTGTCCAGAAACCAATATAAAGCATCTCTGATAGCGGCTGCCCGGTCTCTTTTATACCAAAATAATCACAGTTTTCCTTTGGCAATGTTTCATAAATCGCATCTGCAAGCTGTCTGGTGTTACCTGTCAGACTACTGAATATAATCGAATATCTTTCTCTGCTCATTTCATGTTCTCCCTTTGCATTTCGGTTCATTTAATCGATTTCCAATCTTATAAAACAGTATAACACAGGTAGCTTCTTCTTTTCCAGTCTCCAATCAGCTCTATTTCTTATCCAAGTGCCACATCGAGAACCATCATTAAACTGAATCCGACCGCAAAGAAGACCGTACCAACATCGGAGTGCGACCCCTGCGACATTTCCGGAATCAGTTCTTCTACTACAACATAAAGCATTGCTCCTGCTGCAAAGCTCAATAAATAGGGCAATGCCGGAATTACCAGCTGCGCAGCAATGATTGTAAGTACTGCGCCAACCGGCTCAACCACCCCTGAAAGCACACCACCCCAAAATGCTTTTCCCTTACTTTCTCCCTCGGCTCTAAGCGGCATGGATATGATCGCTCCTTCCGGAAAATTTTGAATCGCAATTCCAAGGGATAAAGCAAGGGCGCTTGCAGCTGTAATCTGAGTATTTTCAGCAAGAAGTCCTGCATACATTACACCGACTGCCATACCTTCAGGAATATTATGCAGTGTAACCGCCAATACCATCATTGTAGTGCGGCCAAGTTTGCTTTTCGGTCCCTCTGCCTGGTCACTTCCTACATGAAGATGTGGAATCAGGTGATCAAGTGCAAGTAAAAACAATATGCCAATCCAGAAACCAGCAAATGCCGGGAAAAAGGAGAAAACTCCCATATTCGCAGATTGTTCTATGGCCGGAATCAGAAGACTCCAGATTGAGGCAGCAACCATCACACCTGCTGCAAATCCCGCAAGTGCCCGCTGCACCGATTTTCCAAGTGTTTTTCTCATAAAAAATACGCATGCTGCACCGAGCGTCGTTCCAAGAAATGGAATCAGTATACCAAAAAAGATTTTCATTTATTTTATGTTTTCCTTTCTATTGATTTTATATCATAATACTATTCTATGAGACAGCATTACATGTGTGAATAACAAAGTTAGTTTATCCTAACCTATATTTATAAAGAAACTATGTAAAACATATGCCGTAATCATATTGGCGGCAGTAGATTTTCCAAAACAGCGTGGACGGCTGATACAAATAAATTCCCATTTGCATGCCCTCCCGCTTTTCATATTTTTTATTATACCCTATTTTTGATCTTCTGGAAACATGAAACTGCTTTTTTTCATCCTCACGCAACTTCCAGTATAAGTAAACTGTGCCAGCATCCAGATCACCGCCAGGACAATTACTGCAAGCATGCCGGTATCAAAATAGAGATTTGCAAGCATGACCAGAATGAGAATCACCGGGATCGTGCGATTAACGGTCATATACGCTTTATAAGCGCTGCGGTAAATCACCTCTTTTTCCGCTTCATCACAGCTATCCAGCCACTGCTCCTGGAATTTCGGGGAAGACGGATCACCTTTCTTCTCCGGATGTGTTTTCTGAAGCAGCTTCACATACCGGATCTGCCAAAAATAGAGATATACATAGATAGCAATAAATATCACACATGCCACAAGGAATGAATACGCATGGTTCTCTGCCTCAATATATTTCATGGAATAACCGAAAGTCAGGAAGAAAATACTCAACACCTGTGAAAGTACACTCAGATTCGTCGCAAAAGCTCCAACTTTTTCTTCCTCATATTCCAACCGATCACATTCTTCATCATCCGCCGCCGGCTGACACACGCAGATTCCTTTCAGTTTCCGCATACAGATTTCCTCCAGCAACACAGTCACTGCAAAAATGACCCCCAGAATTGGAATCAGCATGCTTCTGATCTGCTGCAACGCCCAGGCACTGTTCAATATAATTCCACGTGACAGTAATACAAAACGAAGCATTCCTGTTCCTCCGCCGATCACACTGCCAATCACACAGGCGATCGCAATAATCTTGACGCCTCTAAGATAACTGTTGACTTTCATTTCCTGTTTCATGACTCATCCTCCTCATACTGAAAAATATCTTCCACCTGAACCCCACAGATTTTTGCCAGCTTCAATGCCAACGCCACTGACGGTGAATAGTCCCCCCGCTCGATTAAACTGATGGTCTGTCTTGATACTCCTGCCAGCTTTCCAAGCTCAGTCTGATTGATACCGAGCCTGGAACGATATTCTTTTAACTGATTAAGTAATGACATATGCATTTACTCCTTTGACAACTTTTCTTGTCATCTTCACTATAGCATTGACAACTATCCTTGTCAATATATTTTGACAATTTTACTTGTCATTTAAGAACAGGTACAAAAAATACGCATGCAGGACAACTCCCACATGCGTGTCTTCTTCAATAATGCAATGAAGGAATGTTTTATTCCAGCCGCTTTTTAAAATATCCCTCTGCACAGTAGATAGCACCGCAGGGATTATGAGCCAAAACACGATCCTTGGCCACCAGTGTCGTGACCATTGCATCCGAATATTTATAAAACATCGAGTCATGTCCGACGCACAGACCGATCTCAATGTTAAACTCGGTCTGCTGCTCGTTCAACAGCTTTGCCTGTGCGATGGGATTGCACATGGCCTCAAATTCACCCGGATGTATTTTGACCTCTTCCGGAATACCGACTTCTTCTTTTGAGATGCCGCCCGTCTTGCAGATGACTGACACTACCTCAAAGCCCTGTGCCCGGAGTAAATCGGCCACGATGCGGGCTTCTTTCCGCAACCCTTTGCAGAATGCAAGGCCAAGCTTGTGGTAATTCATCCGCTTACAGAACTCTATCGTTTCTTTCAGCCGGGGCCACTGGCAGTAACCAAGTCCTTCGATGGACGAACAGTTGATATAGAAATCGTGGTTTTCAGGCAGGTCATATCCGTCACGGGAGTTCTTCATGACGGAAGTATTCCGCATCGGGCAGTTTTTTGGCATCTTATCCGGCTCATTGTTGGCACAGGCTAGAACCGTACAGCTGGCACAAGTATACATATCTATTTCTCCTTCGTTATAAGCATATTTTAGCTTGATTTTACTCAATTCTGCAGAGTTTTTCAAGCTCTTTGCTATTTGCTGAATCATTATTCTTTCATAACATGATATTGTCTTCCGCACCAGTTAAGACGTCGACCGACTGAAGTTAACGTTTCGAAGCTCAATCACTATTCAACCCTGCTTTCTTGCTGTCTACGCT
>NZ_DBLYVB010000019.1:0-43426 GCF_057604405.1 Hominiventricola sp. | reverse complement strand
CTCCTATGATTAAGCGTCAGAGATACTACCAATCTCTGGGCCTGGCTGCATAGGAAATGATATCTTTGAGATAAATGTGTCAACCAATATTGACAATATCAAAACATTAATCAACTTAATTAAGAGCAACGGATATGATATAGCAACTGTTCGCAAGTTGAATCACGCAGGAAGCAATACGCAGACAAACAATACTTTGCTTTCACTGCTTGAGCCTATCTTCAATGCGTACTGCCAATATCTTGCAGACCACAAAGAAATTGATTTTAACGATATGATTAACCTTGCTTCTGAATATGTTCGGCAGGGGAAATATATCAATCCGTACAAGTATGTGATTGTCGATGAATATCAAGATATTTCTAAGGCTCGTTTTACGCTCTTAGACTGTCTGCGAAAATCCAGAGATTATGAGCTTTTCTGTGTCGGTGATGACTGGCAAAGCATTTATAGATTTGCAGGAAGCGATATTGGATTCATCCTCAATTTTTCAAAGCATTGGGGTGCAACAGAGGTCAGCAAGATTGAAACTACCTACCGTTTTTCTCAGAAGTTGATTGAAATAAGCGGTGGATTTATTATGCAAAATCCCGTCCAAATCAAAAAATCCATTAGAGGTAAATCCGAAGACTTTGGATTTCCGCTTGGAGAAATCTCCGGCTATACAGATAAATTTGCGATAGAATTCATGTCAAAGAAACTGAACGATATTCCCAAAGGCAGCAGTGTGTTTTTCATCGGCAGATATTCCTTTGATGCTAAATTATTGAATGATAGCGGACTGTTTTCTTGTCAGTATAACAACACAAGCGGTTTTATCGATGTTAGAGTTAAATCCCGTCCTGATTTGAACATGGTGTTTTTGACAGCGCACAAGTCAAAGGGATTACAAGCAGACTATGTGTTTATCATTAACAACAAAAAGTCAAGAATGGGTTTCCCAAGCAAAATCCAAGACGCTCCGATTTTGAATTTGCTGCTTGATAATTGCGACCAGTACCCTCATGCAGAGGAGCGTCGCCTGTTCTATGTTGCTTTAACCAGAGCAAAGAAAAAAGCATTTATTGTTACTGTTAATGGACAAGAATCTGAATTTGCAATGGAACTAAAAGAGCGATATGGAGATGAGTTGAAGAAAGAACAATTTGAATGTCCTCTTTGCGGTGGGCGTTTGGTAAAACGCTCAGGTCCATATGGTGAGTTCTTTGGCTGTTCCAATTATCGAACAAACGGATGCAACTACAAAAGAAGAATTCGGTAAAATATCAGATTCAGCCCCCGTGGTGCGTAGCTAATTTCTTTGAAATTGTTAAAGGGTTTGGTATGTTTCCTAACAAGGTTTTGCAAAAGGTCAGCAAGGCTGAAATTTTGCAAAACGCAATTTTACTGTTTTATGAGTACTGCCCTTTATGCCTGCATTTTTTGTACCAGTGATTCCGCCAGCTGATAAAATTCTTCCTCCACCTCTTCATGGGGCCGTTCCCGAAAATCGGGTTCAGACGTCAGGGGAACAGGGATCATTTCATGTTCTCCATTCATGAGACTTTTCAGTTCCTGACTGAGCATTTCGTCATCAATCTGATGCCACAAAGCATGTTCTTCCGGTGTCAGATCACCCAGATGAAAGTGGGTCAGAATGGTCTGCATGATCTGCTCTTCAATCTCCAGATAATTGGAGAGGTGTACTTTTACCGGGCGGATAATGTCGGATAGGTAAGCTTCGCTGGCATCGTGAAGCAGACAGGTCAGTACCAGCCGGTCGGACCATCCGCGGGAATCTGCTTCCCGGGCGCAGTTCAGAGAGTGAAGTCCTACGGTATAGAAATATTTCATATGTCCGCCGCCACGGCAGAGAAGACTTAAGGCATGGGCAATATCCCGGAGGGAGACATCCTCTGGTGTCATCTTCAGGGGTTCAAACCGCTTTCCGGTATAGGTGTTCATTTTCATAGGAGCTTATCCTTTCTTTTTTAGACTGCTTCCTTGCAGACGTCCACCCATCCGCGGGCATTGGCCGTCTGCTCTAATTCTGGAATGGTCAAGCGGACGGCGCTATGGTCATTACTGGCAGCTTCCACAACAGTTGCGGTGGATGCCTCCGGTTCCATAATATGATCGGCAAAGCCGACAGATTCAAGATAAGCTTTTGCTTTTGTGAATGACATGAGTAAGCGCTCCTTGCTGTAATATGTTTACTGGTATTTTAGGGCGCAAAGGTACAACTGTCAATGAAAATGCTTCGAATTAAAATTGCGAAAAGGGGAAGATTGAGATATAACATAGGTAGAAGCAGACAGGAGGGATATGGATTGAATCAGCTGGGCACATTTATTCAGGTGATGACAGAAAAAGAAGCGGTAAAAGAAGGCATGGAAATATCTGGAGGGATTCGGTTCTGTAAAGTGGAGAAGATACAGGGCTCCTACGTGGGAAGCCTTTATATTCCGTCCAGAGCAAAGAATCGTTCCCATACCGGATTTTATTTTCGGATAGAAAAAGATAAAATTATATTTGTGGATGACAGCGGCAAAGTTCTGGAGTGGCTGAAAGAAATGCTGAAGGCAGGCGATGAAAAACAGCCGGAGCTTGGAATTTTCTTTGCGGATTTTCTGGAATATCTGATCAAGGATGATGTGATATTTATCACGAAACTGGAACATAGTCTGGAGGAACTGGAGGACATGGTGCTGGAAAAGGGCAGTGACATTCCGTTCAATCATGAGATTAGTGGATACAGAAGAAAAGTCAGCCTGTTTTCACATTACTATCTGCAGCTGGCAGATCTGAGCAGTATTTTGTGTGAGGATGACAATCACGTTTTCAAAGAAAAGGAAAAGCGCAGTTTTTCGTTGCTTACGGAACGAGTTAACCGACTTCATGATGAGACACTGATGCTCAGAGATTACTGTGTGCAGATCCGCGAAGTATACCAGTCCCTGATTGATGAGCGCCAGAACGAGATCATGAAGCTGCTCACGATTGTTACGACCATTGTGCTGCCGCTTTCACTGGTGGCAGGCTGGTATGGTATGAATTTTACCAATATGCCGGAGCTTACCTGGCATTATGGGTATGGATTCATCATTCTATTGAGTATTGTGATTACGATATTAAACATTCTATATTTTAAAAAGAAGAAATTCTGGTAGAAGGAAAAAAATATGCAGATACGCAGAGCAACGGAAAATGATGCAGAAGCGCTTTTGAAAATATATGCACCCTATGTGGAGCATACGGCCATTACTTTTGAATATGAGGTTCCTTCGGTAGAAGAATTTCGTTCCAGAATCCGGCATACGCTGGAAAAATATCCTTATCTGGTGGCAGAAGAAGACGGAGAGTTGTTGGGCTATGCCTATGTGGGACCCTTTCATGACCGGCCGGCCTATGACTGGGCGGTGGAAACGTCGATTTATGTGGATGAGCGGAAGATACACAAAGGTGTTGGTGGAAAACTTCACGATGCACTGGAACAGGCGTTGAAAACCCAGGGTATTTTAAATATGAATGCCTGTATTGCCTGGCCAGACGGAGAAGAGGATGAAACACTGACGAAGAACAGTGGAGAATTTCACGCCCATCTGGGTTATCGCATGGTAGGTGAATTTCAAAAATGCGGTTACAAATTTCATCGCTGGTACAATATGATCTGGATGGAAAAAATAATCGGAGAACATACCGACGAGCAGCCGTCTCCGATTCCATTTTCTCAGTTGGAGGACATCCATTTCTGATCAAAATATTGAATTCTCTTTTGTGTCCAGTTTTTCAGATAATCGACTGCGTCATTCCAACAGGAAAACTGTACGGGATCATGTCCGCAGTTCTCAGCAATCTCTGCTACAGGCCAGATGCTTTCTGTATATTCTGCGGACTTGGCAATTCTGTGCCGGTAATCTTCAATAAGCTGTCCGGATGACAGGAAAACATCCCGGGCAGTGGTCTGATAATATTCCTGTACCGCATCCTGGAATTCCGGAATTTTCATGAGTTCTGTGTACCAGGTGCAGTCATTTTCGGTTCCCATATACTCCTGAATATTGCTGACGTAATCCCGTTCCGGGTCTCCTCCGTATTTTCCTTTCTGGGCATATCCAAGGGCTTTGTCAAAGTCCCAGACAGGACCCATATGTAATACATCATCTGGTCCGTCCTGATAGAGATAAAGACTGGTCCTGCAGCTATCCGGATTTTCAGAGAATTCTTCCAGTAGGTAGAAGGAGAGAAAGCTTTCCACATCCATCATGGAAGAGATCTGTTCCCAGTCTTTTTCTTCGGCATAGAGCAGATCTTCAAACCGGCGGACATAATCTTCAAAATCTGAAAAAGATTTCCGGGCTAAAGAATCCTCTTTTTCCATATCATCTGCGGGGGAATCCTTCAAGGTGAATACAGCGGGACTGTAATTGCTCTTGAAATAGCTGTCAGCATCATGCCAGTAGAAGGTATCGACCTCTGCCAGAATCCCTTGTTCACTTTTCAGATTCAGAGATGTTTTTGCAGTAGCAATTCGCTGGCAGACCAGGTAGACCCCTCGGTAGTCTCCATCGATCCAGACATCTGCAAATTTAGCCTGCGGGGCAAAATCCATCATCTGCCCGGCCAGATCATACATGAGCTTGTTGCGCATCATGGAGGCGTCGGCATAATTGGCGATGAGAAGCCATTTCTTTGCCGGGGGCATGCCAAGCACAGAGTTGCGACTGGGAAGCTTGATCTGATAACTTCGCCGGGGCATTTTCCAGGAAGAATTTCCTCTGCCTTTGACTCTGACGTTGGTATATTCTTTTCCGTCCAGATCAAGGGTATTTCCCTCATAAGGAATACCGGTAGCACCATCATGGATTTCTTCCAGGGTACAGTCATTGAGGGAAATATGGATAGCAGGAAGATCCATTTCCGGATCTTCGCTGCTGTCCCGGGTAATAAGACCTGCGCAGATGAAAATAAGAATGGCATTTATCAGAAGAAGTCGTCTTTTGTGTTTTTTCAGTTTCATTGTCTGTATTCGCTCCATGAAGTTAGGATTACTGCCGGCAGGCAGAAGGCAATGGAATAGGCATAGCGGAAATACCATCCATAAGTAGGACCTGCAATGCAGACAAGTAATACAATCATCAATGGAGTAAGGAGCAGCAGTCCTTTGTGGTTTTTCCTGCGGATACAGTAGAAGAACCACAGAATCAGCATCCAGATATAGGTTGCCGTATAATTCAAGTAGACCAGTCCGGGAAGCTGGAATATGGATTCACGGATCGTCTCAAGTTTCTGGCGAACAGAATCAAAGGCGGCCGGATAATGGAAAGAAGCCCCATAATCGGCAAGGTTTTCATTTAATTCGTTCAGATGTTCTGCACTGTTGTCATAGCTGTACAGCTTGGTGGTAAATCCTCCCGGATAAAAGTAGCCGTACAGATTGTTCATGGTTGCCTGCACATAAATATCCGGATGGCGCAGCAGCATCTGGTACCAGGCCTGGAAATACGTAATCAGTTCGTCCAGGCCGGTCTCATTATCATAGGTTGCTTTGACCGGGTCAGACAGATTGGGGTTATATAGTTCCGGCAAGCCTTCATAGTCCAGAACGGCAGAAATGGCAGCTTTTTCTTCCGGTGTCACATCATCTCCGGCATCACGGAGATAACGGGCGGTCTGCTGGAAGGGGATGGAAAGCATTTCTCTGGGGTTTGACGGTTTCACATCGCAGGCAGGTAAAATAACCTGTGTATAAAGTAAAAATCCTGCAAAAGCAAATGCGGCCAGCCGCAGGAAAAACCGGCGTCTGGTGAAAATCAGAACCACAAGAGAGGTGAGGATAATCAGGTATACACCTTCCTGACGAAAGTAAAAGATACCAACAAGGGAAAGGAGAAACATTCCCCGATGCTGCCATTTCTCCACAGAAGACCAGTTCTGTACGGTGAGAATCCGGTACAGTTCTACCAGGAACAGCAGCAGAAATCCGGCAAACCAGGTATCCTTTACAAGAAGGAACATATAGTTCCTCATGCGCGGAGCCAAAACATAAAAGAGCAGAACCAAACTCAGGCATCTGGCAGAAACATGATGCTCCAGTAAAAACTGCATCAGCCAGCTGATGCTGAAGAATAGAAAACAGATCTGTACCAAAGCAAAGAGACCTAGTCCAATATTGGCAGAATGGAAGGCAAATTCGCCGAAACGGGTAAATCCATAGAGCAGCAATGTGTGGACCACCGGATGATGATTTTTGAGGCGGCAGGTTCCGGCTAAAAGTGCTGCATAACTGTTCTCTAACTGAGCAACTGTATCAGAAGTGAGAATTCCGGGAAAGGAATAAATCATATAAGGAAGGTACAGGATCAGCAATGTAAAAAAGGTAGTGGCAATCGGGTGCCGGTGCAGTAATCTTAAGTAAAAGCGAACCGGCTGCGGCCAGTGATGTCCGCCATGTTTCCGCTCACTGAGCCAGTCCAGAAGATGAAACAAAATGGCAATTCCTACAGAAAACAGGAGAAAATATCCGATTCCCTGGAGAATTGATGCTTTGAACAGTTCAGGACTGCCAAATACCAGATCCCAGCTGTTGTCTTTATAAAAGGATTCTCCCAAAACCATAAAAGCAGCAAAGAAAAAAGCCGGTATTACGCAACTTATAAAATTTCGTATGGAAATATATTTCTTCATTCTTTCATTTCCTTTTCTTTCTATATTATGTATGTCAATGGCTTATCGTAAATTAACATTATAAACAAAAGGTAAATGAAAGCAAGGAAGTTTTTTGGAAAACCAATGGGAAAGTTTGAAATTGTGACAGAATTTCGGAAGTTGTAAAAAGGAGCCGGATTAAATCCAGCTCCCTATCAGATAAACAAGAAATGCAGCAATCCATGCGATTGCGCATTGGATGATGACAACACCAACTGCCCATTTTCCGCCAAGTTCTCTTTTAATAGAAGCGATGGCTGCCACGCAGGGCGTATAGAGCAGGCAGAAGACCAGAAGACTTGCAGCCGACAGCGGTGTAATGCCGGAAGTCAGGGTCGCCGTGCTGCCAAACAGAATGGACAGGGTGGAAACCACACTTTCTTTTGCGAGAAATCCGGTGATCAGTGCTGTAGAGATCCGCCAGTCAGCCAGTCCCATGGGTGCAAACAAAGGAGCAATCACACCTGCCACCATGGCAAGGATACTGTCTCTGGAATCAGAAACCATATTCAAGTGAAGGTTGAAACTCTGAAGGAACCAGATCACCATAGTTGCCAGGAAGATAACGGTAAATGCACGCTGCAGAAAATCCTTTGCTTTGTCCCACAGGAGATGTCCGACATTTTTTGCTCCAGGAAGTCGATAATTGGGAAGCTCCATCACAAAGGGAACGGCTTCGCCACTGAACATAGTGTGTCCCATGAGCAGTGCCATGAGAATTCCCATAAGAATTCCGCCAAAATACAGGGCGATCATGACAAGAGCTCCATGTTTAGGGAAAAAGGCAGCGGCAAAGAATGCATAAATAGGAAGCTTTGCTGAGCAGCTCATAAACGGCGTGAGCAGGATGGTCATTTTACGGTCGCGTTCGGAGGGGAGGGTCCTGCTTGCCATAACACCGGGAACCGTGCAGCCAAAACCGATGAGCATAGGAACAATGCTTCGTCCTGACAGACCGATCTTTCTGAGCAGCTTGTCCATGACAAAGGCAACCCGCGCCATGTAGCCACTGTCTTCCAGAAGTGACAGGAAGAAAAACAGAGTGACAATGATGGGAAGAAAACTCAAAACACTTCCTACACCATTGAAAATTCCGTCAATGACCAGAGAATGCAGTGCCTGGTTCACATTCCAGGATGTCATAAGACCATCGACCAGATTTCCGAGAGATGTAATTCCCAGATCCAGCAGATCAGACAGGAAGGCACCGATCACGCCGAAAGTCAGGAAAAATACCAGTCCCATGATGCCGATGAAGCAGGGAATAGCAGTATATTTACCGGTAAGTATTTTATCAATCGCAACGCTTCGAAGATGTTCTTTACTCTCTTTTGGCTTGATGACGGTCTCATCACAGATTTTCTGAATAAAATCAAAGCGCATATGAGCAATGGCAGCAGCACGATCCAGTCCCCGTTCATTTTCCATTTGTACAATAATATGTTCCAGCATTTCTTTTTCGTTCTGGTCCAGATGAAGACTGTCGAGAATCAGGGAATCACCTTCTGCCAGTTTGGAAGCGGCAAAACGAACCGGGATACCTGCTTCTGCAGCATGATCTTCGATCAGATGCATAATGGCATGGAGACAACGGTGAACAGCACCCCCATCGTCATTGGCGTCACAGTAATCAATTTCGGTTGGTTTCTCCTGATATTTTGCCACGTGAAGAGCATGAGAGATCAGTTCATCAATCCCTTCGTTTTTGGCAGCGGAGATAGGGACGACCGGAATACCAAGCATCTCTTCCATTTGATTGACATGGATGGAGCCTCCGTTTTCCCGGACTTCATCCATCATGTTCAGTGCAAGAACCATAGGAATATCCAGTTCCATGAGCTGCATGGTCAGATACAGGTTCCGCTCAATATTGGTGGCATCTACGATGTTGATAATTCCTTTTGGATGCTCGTTCAGCACAAAGTTTCTGGTGACGATCTCTTCACTGGTATAAGGTGACATGGAATAAATGCCCGGAAGATCAGTGACCAGTGTATTTGCTTTGCCGCGAATAGCACCGTCTTTTCGGTCTACGGTCACACCAGGAAAATTTCCTACGTGCTGATTGGAACCGGTCAGCTGATTGAATAATGTAGTTTTTCCGCAGTTCTGATTACCGGCCAGTGCAAAGGTGAGGGGCGCATCATCCGGAAGAGGATGTTCTGTTTCCTTTTGATGATATTTTCCACCTTCACCAAGACCGGGATGAGGAATATTTTCACGGTTACGTGTGACTGTTTCCTCACTGGTATCCCGAATATTTTCAATTTCTATTTTTTCAGCATCTGCAAGACGCAGAGTCAGTTCATAACTGTGAATACGAAGCTCCATAGGATCACCCATGGGGGCGTATTTTACCATAGTTACATCACCTTTGGGAATCAGTCCCATGTCCAGAAAATGCTGGCGAAGTGCACCTTCACCGCCCACAGACCGGATGGTGGCTGTCTTTCCAATTGGTAAGTCTCGTAAAGTCATGTCTTTTGTCCTTTCTGATGTACTTTTCTTATTGATAAATTTTATCTTTTTGTGCTGGGATGTCAATAGATGACAGAAGAAAAAAATAGAGAATATAGTATAGGTTGAAAGTTGTACTGTTTGTGGGCTTGACAAAAGTATGACAAATAGTAAAATTAACGAAAACAAAGCGTTTTTATGAGAGATAGGATTTTGAAAATCAGTGATAATATATAAAGGTGCTGAATAAAGGTGAGAAATATCGACAGTACAATACACCATGAAGACCGACAATGTAGAGGCTGTTCGTGAGCAGGCAAAATATGAAGTTGGTATTGAAAAATTCCTGGCCCATTTCACTTGAAAAAGCTTGTTGTGAAGAATAAAAACAGGAACTGGTGAGCATTTGTTTTTATATAGACCCACAAGTGCACCTGCGTGTTTGGAAAGTTTGTGTTCGGGCTTGCGACAGAAAATAAGCTTTCACAAAAGAAGTACTTATGATAAGATGATAAAAGAATCATTGCAGTCAGTAAAACGGAGAATTGTGAACAAATGAAACAGAATACCATGCCGGAGTTTGTGGGAACTACCGTGCTTGACACCATTGGACTTGTCATTGCCAGTGTAGACCCGGAGCTCCGGAAGAAAATGAAAATAAAAGAGAATTACCGCAGTGTGGGAATCATCAGTTCCAGAACCGGTGCAGCCGGTCAGATCACGGCGGTAGACGATGCGGTAAAAGAGACGAACACAGAAGTGCTTTCCATTATGTTGCCCAGAGATACCAAAGGCTGGGGCGGACATGGAAACTACATTGTGATCGGCGCAGAGACCGTGGCAGATGCCAGAAGAGCGGTGGAGATTGCACTGGAAAAGACGAAGCGTAATGCCGGGGAGATCTATGTCAGCGATGCCGGACATCTGGAATTTGCCTATTCCCCACGGGCGGATCAGGCACTTGGTTTTGCCTTCGACATTCCCAGAGGAAAAGCCTTTGGATTTGTTTGCGGATCTCCGGCAGCGATCGGTTTTGTCATGGCGGATCTGGCGGTGAAAGCAGCCGATGTGGACATCGTAAAATATATGACGCCGGATGAGGGGACCAGTCATACCAATGAAGTGATCGTGGCATTAAGCGGCGAGACCAGCGCGGTAAAGACTGCAGTCATGACGGCAAGAGCAGCCGGACTTTCCTTGCTCGGAGAGATGGAAGGGGAAGTAAGAGGACTGGGAGAGTCGTATATTAAATAAGTGACTGAGTTACATTTCCTGCCCTTTTACAAGTATTTTTAAAAGAAACCATGCCCGATTTTTTCCATGTTTGTGCAGTATTTTCTGCCATAAGTGTTATAATGCACTTGTAACAAATAAAAGACCTGCTCAACAGACACAAATTAAAAAATGCCTTGCTAACAGATCAGTTTTTTGGAGGAATAGATAAATGGATACTTTAAAAGCTGAAAAAAGAAGCATGGAGACAAAAGCAAAAAGACTGAGAAGAGAAGGATATGTCACCGGTAATGTATTCGGACATGACATTGAAGGTTCTATCCCCGTTAAGATTGCAAAAAATGATGCAGAAAACATACTGAAGAAAAAGAAAAAAGGCAGCCAGATCATGCTGGATGTAGAGGGTACTCAGTATGATGTGCTGATCAAGGAAGTTGATTTTGATACATTGAAGAGACAGCCGATCGAGATGGATTTTCAGGCACTGGTCAAAGGTGAAAAAGTTCACTCCGTTGCAGAAGTCGTTCTTGTAAATCATGAGAAAGTTGCTGGCGGTGTTGTAGAACAGAAACTGGAAGAGATCGCATATAAGGCATTGCCGGAAGCACTGGTTGAGACCGTTGAAGTTGACTTAAGCGGATTAAAACCGGGTGATGTGGTAAAAGTAAAAGATCTTGCTATCGCGGCAGATAAAGATGTTGTTCTTGCTACCGATCCGGACGCAGTTGTTGTAACGGTAGCCGTTCCGCATAATGCTCCGATTCCGGAAGCTGAAGATGCAGATGAAGAAGCTGCTGAAAAATAATGGAATAGAATGTAGGAAAGCTCCGCAGACCGAAAGGTTTGCGGAGCTTTTTTCTGCACAAATTTATGCCAGCACTTTTCCTTCCGGAAATGCGCTGCGGAATACTTTGCGTACAAAAGGTCCGGCAACAATGAGCTGGAACGGCAGTGCCATAATCAGGTTTTTCGGAATGTTGGTGATCCATACCGGAAGCAGCAGGGACCACATACCGGATTTTACACAGGTTTCCAGACTTCCGTAAAAGGACATGACGATGACCATAGGAATCACCATACAGCAGGAAACAGCAATGGCTTTCTTAAGCGGATCACTGTCCGGTTTAACAAAAAAACGGAATGCGACACTTTTAGCCAGATGTGATACGACAAACCAGTCAAAGCACATGGCGTAAATGTAGGCGAAGGGGAATCCGAGCCATCCTTCTTTCAGGACAGTCATGGAAAAACCGCCCATGTGCAGGGTGACATTGTACATGCTCATCCATAAAACCATGGTGAAGCACATGATAATCGTAAAAATAAGACTTTCTCGTTTGTTCTGTGGCATAATATAAATTCTCCTTTTCTTCATTTGAACAGCAAAACTGGCAACAAAAAAGCAGCGGAAGAGGGCAAACTCGTTGCGATCTCCACTGCCGTGTGCAATCTCACTGCGTTTTTTCGATTACGATATAGTTTCAATACAGTTGCTTATTGTACCAGAAAATAATGGCCTTCGTAATAGTGCAGAATAGGAGAAAATTTCAAGCTGTATGTCGGATCTTTTGTGCAGACGGCTCATGATTGCAGATGCTGGACAGTTTTGCAAAGGCGCGTGTATAATAAAAGAAATGAGGCAGAAGAGGAGATGACAGGCATGAAAGACCAGCAGGGATGGAAAGCAGCAAAGCAGGAACTTGCATTTGTAAACAAACTGACAGAAGAAGAAAATCAGTTTCTGGAAGATAATGTGGCAGAGGTATCCTACCGGAAGGGGTTCAATATTTACAGTATGGACTGCGACTGCCCGGGAGTGCTGCTCATCAAAAGTGGCTGGGTGCGTGTCTATATGTTGTCCCGTGATGGGCGGGAAATTACCCTGTACCGCATGGGCCCTGGAGAAGTCTGCGTGATTTCTGCAGCCTGCTGTCTGGGCGGTATGACTTTTGAAGCACATATTGATGCGGAGACGGACATGGAAGCATGGCTGATTCCGTCCAGTGCCTATCGCCGCCTGAAAGAACAGAATATCTATGTAGAGAACTTTACCTATGAGAAAACCGTGGAGAAATTCCGGGATGTCATGTGGGTCATGGAGCAGATATTGTTTATGAGTCTGGAAGAACGGATTGCTATTTTCCTGATGGATGAGACCGAGCGAAGAGAATCACGGGAATTGAAGGTTACTCAGGAACAGATTGCCCGTTACATCGGAAGCGCCAGAGAGGCAGTTTCCAGAGTTCTGAAAGAATTCCAGAAGGATGGAATTATAGAACAATCCCGCGGAATTCTTCGTGTACTGGATATGAAAAAACTCCGCGGGAAGATATAGTGAAGCCGCAGCCAGTTCGCAAACTCTGTTCTGGACTTTCCTCTTTGTACATGCTAAGATTTTGTATATAATATCCTGGAGGCAAAGCCCATGACAAACATTCTTGCAGAACGAATCAAAAATGCCAATCTGACAAAGACGCAGAAAAAAATTGCAGATTACTTTATCAGTAACCAAGAACGAATCGGCAGTTTATCGTCCATTGAAGCAGCACAGGAGATTGGTGTCAGTGACGCGTCCATTATTCGTTTTTCAAGGGCAATTGGTTTTGATGGATTTGCAGACCTGAAAGACAATATTTATGATATGCTGGTGCAAAATGCTGTTTCAGGATTGTCATTGTCCGAGCGTGTGAAAAAGAACAGTGAAACTTACAAAAACGGAAATGTTCCTGAACAATTCCAAAATATTATGCATCAGAATCTTGTCTCTGTCTTCCGAAATAACAGTCCGGAAAGTTTTGAAAAGCTGGCCCAGACAATTGTGCATGCAAGAAATCGTTATGTAATTGGCCTGCGCGGCTGCCGGGGAACTGCACTGAATTTCGGACGGTTATTAACTTTCATGCTTCCCAATGTTCATTGCCTGATTGACGGAGAATGTGCCTCCATTAATCTGCTGCAGGATATTGGAGAGGGTGATGTTCTCGTTATGTTTGTATTGACTCGATATTATAAAATTGATATCGAGTGCCTAGAACTGGCAAAAAAGAAAGGTGCTACCATCTGTATCATCCAAAATGAGCTGACTGGTCCTCTGAATAAGTATGCTGATTTACTCTTTGTGGCCTCTACGATTGGTATGGGATTTTTCAATTCTACAATGAGTATGCAGATGATTGCCGAATATACTCTCACGTTGATTGGGCATCGTGTTGATTATAAAGAGCGCCTGGAACAGAAAGATTATATCACCAGAGAGCAGCGTCTTTAAACTTCTTAACATAGAATAGCAATTTTTAACAAGATCTAAATGTTGTATACACTTCAATTTAGATCTTGTTTTTTGTTAACTTTGTATCAATTTATCAATATTTTCTTAAATAAAATCCATTTTTGTATAACATGCATAAAATTCGCTTTTTATATTTTGTAGTAATAACTACTACATTTATATTTACAAGTAGTATTCACTGCATTTATAATAGAATCATAAAACAAAGAACAACAAGGAGGGAAAAAATGACAGTCTTTCTTTCTGAACACATTCATCCTGATGCAAGAAAAGCGTTGGAAGCAGTCTGTACAGTAGTTGACAATTTCGATCACCCGGATGAAATTGATGCGATTATTCTGCGAACCTTCCCCGTGGATGCTGCTATCATGGATCGATGCAAAAACCTGAAGGTCATTGGAAAACATGGAGTCGGATGTAATACCATTGATCTGGAGGCGGCAAAAGCGCGCGGTATTATGGTTTTGAACACTCCGAGGGCCAATACCAATTCTGTTGCCGAATTGATTGTGGGGTTGATTCTGGATATTTCCAGAAACATTACACTTGCTCATGAAAAGAGCCGAGATGGAAAAATTCTCAAAGTTGCACCTGCAGAAATGACGGGAATGGAAGTCAGCGGTAAAACACTTGGCTTGGTCGGAACTGGAAATATTGCCCGGCGGGCCGCTGAAATTCTGAAAAATGGATTTGGTGTGAACGTAGTTGGTTACGATCCTTTTGTAACAAAAGAATCAATGGAAGCAATGGGTTTTCAAAAATACGATACCGTAAAAGAACTGATCGCAGCTTCTGATATTGTTAATGTCAGCGTTCCTTTGACTCCGGCAACAAAAGATCTCATTTCCGGGGATACTTTTGACTATTTCCGGAAAAATGCAGTACTTGTCAATGCAGCCAGAGGCGGAATTGTCAATGAAACAGACCTCTACCATGCATTAAAAGAGGAAAAATTAAGGGCAGCTGCCTGTGATGCATTTGTAACAGAACCACCATCTGCAGCAAATACCAATCTGTATGAGCTGGAAAATTTCATTGGAACTCCTCACATTGGCGCCTGTGCAGAAGAAGCACTTTGCCGCATGGGAGACGAAGTAGTCCATGAAGTAATCCGTGTATTAAATGGTGAGGAACCTGCTCATCGAGTTGTGTAACCGATCAAAAAAGGAGTAAAATAAATGAAATTAATGGATTGTACACTCCGCGACGGAGGTAATGTTGTTGGAAAAGGATTTGATGCAGAACTTACAAAAATGATGATGGAAGGTCTGATTGCCAGTAATATCACTTTAATTGAAATGGGAAATTGTCTGGGAATTGGGGCTTATGAAGCAGCAAACTCCATTGCACCCTGTACGGATGAAGAATATTTAAAATTGGTACAGCCCTATCTTAACAAAGCCGAAATCGGCATGTTCATGGGTTGGAAAAATGGAACCGATAAAAACGTTGGACTTGCCAAAGAATATGGTCTTCATTTTCTTCGGGTTGGTGCCAATGCAGGTGATGGAAAATCAGCCATGGATGCAGTTAAAAAGGTGAAAGCAGCTGGTCTTACCTGTCGCTATTCTCTTATGAAGGCTTATGTATTATCAGCAGAGGAGCTTGCGGAAGAAGCAGCCATGCTGGAAGCCTGTGGACTTGATGAAATTACGATTATGGATTCGGCTGGAACTATGATGCCTCATGAAGTAGAAGCTTATGTAAAGGCCATGACTGCAAAAGTACATATTCCGGTTGCTTTCCATGGACACAACAATCTGGGACTTTCCGTTGCCAATGCATTAGCTGCTCAGGAAGCCGGTGCATCTGTCTTTGACTGTGGACTTCTTGGCATGGCAAGAAGTGCCGGAAACTGCGCAACGGAACTGGCCGCAGCTGCGTTCCAGCGAAAAGGTCTTCTTGAGGATGTTGATCTTCTGAAACTATTAGAATTTGAAGATATGCAGTTAATTCCGGCTATGGACAAACATCACTATCATGTTGCGGTAAAGCCTTTTGATTTAATTCTCGGTCTTGCAGGCGCACACTCCAGTTTTACAGCCGCTTTTACGGAAACTGCACAGGAAAAAGGGGTTAATTTGTATCAACTAATTCTTGAAGTTTCAAAAATAAACCAGAAAAATCCGGACAAAGCGCTGATGAATCAGGTTGCTGACCAGCTGCTTTCTCAGAATTAGATTTTTACATATGGAGGGTAATTATGGATACAGGTGTGGCTTTTGGAAAAGTTTTTGCAACTGCTGTGGATGATCTTGGCTTACTTATGATTTTCCTTCTGGTCGGTGTGTTAGCGCTCAGAGTCTGTAAACCACTGAAGAAGTTATATTTGCCGGCTGGTCTGATCGGAGGCGCTGTTGCTCTGATCATGGGACCTCAGGTTCTTGGAATTATTGAGATTCCTTCTACCTGGAGCGGTATGGCAACTCCTATGATCAATATCGTGTTGACGACCACCATTTTTGGCACAGCCATTAACCGGGATAAACTGAAAAAATATGCAGGTGCCATAGATCTTGTATTTTTAACATATTTTGCACAGATGCTGGTAGGAACAGCGGTTGGCATCGGGCTTAGCCAGATCTGGAAAAATATGCCTTATGCCTGGGGTATGATGGCTATCTATACTTATTGGGGTGGTCACGGGGCAGCTACCACAGCAGGAACACTGTTTGAAGAGATGGGCAACTCCGGAATGTTAAGTCTTGGTATTATCATGGCAACTTTGGGACTCATCATTGCCATGGTAGCCGGTATGGTTTGGGTAAATATTGGCGTACGTCGTGGATGGGCCGGATTTATTGATAAAAGTACGGATAACAAAGAGGATGCACCGATTCTTCTCACTGGTGATCAGAGAAAACCTATTGGATTTACCACCATCTCTTCCGATGTAGTAAACAGCCTTGCTTTTCAGCTGGCGTTGGTTCTCCTGTGCATGTTTGTAGGTAAAGTTTTATTTACCACTCTTGCAAAGGTACCGATCGCACCGTTTGCATTGGTAATGTCTAAAATCCCGGCGCTGCTTTACGGTATTGTAGGTGCTTTTATTGTATGGTTTATTCTCAGAAAAACTCATACAGATGGTTATGCAGATGTAAAAACGATTAAAAACATTGGCGGTGTTGCGCTGGAAATCTGTGTTTGTTCTGCAACTGCAACCCTGGATCTGGAACTGTTCGCTTCTTATCTGGCTCCGATCCTGCTCCATATGGTATGCATCATTCTGCTCATGTGCTTTATCTGCATGTTCCTGCTCAGACGCTGGCTGAAAAAAGACTGGTTTGAGTTGGCTCTGATGGCATTTGGTCAGGGACACGGATCTACACCCAGTGGACTTGCTCTTGCACGCTGCGTAGATCCTAACTCCAAATCCTATGCATGGGAAGCATTTGGAATGGCAATTGGTGTGGCTACTCCGTTTACCTCACTCTTTGCAGCAGTCCTCCCGGCGGTTGCCATGCAGTCGCAATGGATTATCGTTGGCCTTGGTGCTATTGTAACTGTTGTATGCTTATTGTTTGGAGAATTTGTAATTCGAAGACAAAGCTAAAATTCCTCTTTCATAAAAAACTCCGCAGACCGGAAGGTTTGCGGAGTTTTTTATGAGTGTTTTTTATTTTAATAAATCCAGCAGTTCTTCCTTGCTAAGCAGTCCAATAGACTTTTTTGCAACTTCACCATCTTTGATAACGATAAACATAGGGATGCTGGCAATGTGGAAACGCTGCATCAGTTCCACCTGCTCATCGACGTTGACCTTTCCGACTTTCAAGGTGTCGGCGTTTTCTTCTGCAATCTCTTCCACAATCGGGCTGACTGCGGCACAGGGTCCGCACCAGGATGCCCAGAAGTCCAGAAGCACCGGTTTGTCGGATAAAAGAACTTCCTGCTCAAAATTATCTTTTGTTATCTGTATTGTACTCATGGTTGTACCCCTTTCTCTTAAATTCTTTTGTCTTATAATCCCTATTATACTGGAAAAATATGTTTTATCTGTGACAAAGTCACATAAGTATTCCTTTGCCTGGGGTATACTGATAGAAAAGAAATGAAAGGAAGATACATCATGTATGATATTATCATTGTCGGTGCGGGAACGGCCGGGCTGACGGCAGCTATTTATGGAGTGCGCGCCGGAAAAAGCGTGCTGGTGCTGGAAGCAAAGACTTATGGCGGTCAGATTATCAATACACCGAAAATAGAGAATTACCCAGGAATCAAGGAAATTTCCGGTTTTGAATATGCAAAAAATCTGTATGAGCAGGCAAAGGATCTGGGAGCGGAGATCCGCTTTGAACAGGTCACCGCTATTGAAACGGCAGAATCCGGGAAGCTGGTAAAGACAACGAAAGATTCCTATGAATGCCGCAGTGTGATTCTGGCGACGGGAGCAAAGAATCGCCCCCTTTCCCTGCCGCGGGAGCAGGAACTCATCGGAGCGGGAGTGTCTTACTGCGCTACCTGCGATGGCATGTTTTTCCGGGGAAGAGGGGTAGCAGTGGTCGGTGGCGGCAACACCGCACTGGAAGATGCGGCATTTCTTGCCAATTACTGCAGCAAAGTGTATGTGATTCACCGGAGATCGGAATTTCGCGGGGAAGAGAAGCTGGTGCAGTCCCTGAAACAAAAGAAAAATGTGGAGTTCGTTCTGAACAGTAAAGTGACGGCATTAAATGGAACCGATTCTCTGGAGTCTCTTATCGTACAAAATGTAGAGACAAAAGAGGAGCAGACGATCCCGGTATCCGGCGTCTTTGTGGCTATCGGCCAGATGCCTCAGAATGAAAAATTTGCCGGAATGGTGGAACTGGATGCACATGGTTACGTGAAAGCTGGAGAAAATTGTCACACAAATGTGAAAGGAATTTTTGTGGCAGGGGATTGCCGTACAAAGGAAGTGCGTCAGCTGGCGACGGCTGCTGCAGATGGCGCAGTAGCGGCACTTGCAGCATGTGCATATCTGAATCAACAGTAATTTTTATAGGAAAAAGTAATAAAAAGTGCAGCTCCTCGGTAGGTAAAAATGCCGAAATTTTCTCTTTTTCAAAAAAATACTTACTAATTTGCGGAAAAATTGGTAATATTAATGTATATTGGTAAAAAAGGAAAGGAGGAAGGCTGATGTTTCAGAAAGGGGAATATATTGTCTATGGACAGCATGGAATTTGTCTGGTAGAGGATATTACCCATCTTAATATGTCAGAAGCAGATGAGAAGAAACTGTACTATGTGTTGGTACCTGTAGGAACAAGGGGAAGCAGAATCTATTATCCGGCGGATCGCGAAAATAGGAATGCCAGATACCTGATGACAAAGGAGGAAGCATTATGCCTTCTGGAAGAATTTCCTACAATTGAGAAGATACAGATTGGAATCGAAAAATTGCGGGAAGATACCTATAAGAAAGCTCTTTATTCCGGCAACCAGAAAATATGGGCATCACTTTTGAAAACATTGTATGAACGCAAACAGGATCGATTGAAAACGGGTAAGAGAATTGCATCAGTGGACGAGCGTTATCAGAAAATGGTAGAAGAGTCACTGTGTGGGGAACTGGCTTTTGTGCTGGGAAAGACCAAGCAGGAGTTGAAGGAGATGCTTACATCCCAGATTCCGTGTGCGATTGTCTGAAAAGTAAAACAGAATAGGAAGAGAACTGGAACTGATGAAAAACAGATTTGATGTTGGATCTGCTTTTCATCAGTTCTTTTTGTTGGCAGTGCAGCAGTCACTTCGGTTTATTTCAACGCCTCCACGATCTTCGTAAATCCCATGGAATGGGACGCTTTTACAAGAACGGCATCGCCGGATTTTAAGATCTGATCGGTTTCTTTTAAGAAGCTGTCCACATCTGCAAAATGCAGGCATCTGGTCTGCGGAGCAGATTTTTTTGCTGCTTCGTGAAGAGCGGTGCTCAAAGTTCCGATAGTCACAAGAATATCCACATGCAGATTTTTCAGATGCTCGCCCACGGAAGCATGAAGTGAGTCGGACTGGGGACCGAGTTCTCCCATGTCACCAAGAATGGCTACTTTTCGGGAGTGGGTGTCATCCAGCACGTTCAGGGATTCCATCATGGAAGCTGGGTTTGCGTTGTAGCAGTCATCAAGCAGTGTGTAATGTTCGGTATGAAGAATATTGCTGCGGCCGGGCAGTGGCTTCAGGCTCTCGATGCCGGAACGGATTTCGTCGATGGAAAGACCTAAGGACAATCCGATGCAGGTGCCAGCCATGGCATTGTAGACCATGTGGGTGCCGGGCAGGGGAATGACTGCTTCAAAGGAGTTTTTTGCGTCTGTGTGAATCCGGCAGCGGACACCGTCGAATCCCAGCTTTTCCACAGAATCCGCCCATACATCGCGGGACGGGTCCATACCGAAAGTACGGGCAATGTCTTTTAACGTAATCAGTTTATCATCGTCCCCGTTGACGAATGCTTTTACATCGTCAGCAGCATAATCAAACATCTCACATTTCGCTTTTAAAATACCGTCTCTGGAACCAAGAAATTCCAGATGGGCAACGCCGATGTTGGTGAAGAGACAGTGGGTCGGACGCACCATTTTGCTTAGGCGGTGCATCTCGCCGTAATGGTTCATCCCCATCTCGACGACTGCCACCTCATGTTCTTCTCCGATACGGAAAATGGTCAGCGGCACACCAAGTTCATTGTTAAAATTCCCCTGGGTTTTCAGAACATGATATTTCTGACTTAAAATGGAAGCTATCATCTCCTTGGTGCTGGTCTTTCCTACACTTCCGGTAATACCGATAACCGGAATGTCAAGTGTCTGGCGGTAGCTTTCAGCGGCCGCCTTCAGGGCTTGCTGGGTATCTTCCACCAGAAGATAAGGGCCTGCTGGATCGGTCAGCTCCTGCTGGCTTAAGGCACAGGCAGCCCCTTTGGCATAGACGTCCGGAATGAATTTGTGACCATCGACACGTTCTCCGGGAATGGCGACAAAGAGAGTGCCTTTCGTGATCCTGCGGCTGTCGGTCTCCACACCGGAAAGCTCCTGGTCGAGCGCTTCTTCCGGTCCAAAATAACGTGCATGACATGCATCTTTAAACTGTCTGACAGTAAAATGTTTCATGGGTTAGTTCCTTTCCGTATTCGCGTATTTCTTCGTGGAAACATTCAGAATCCACTCACAGAGCTGCGGGAAAGAGTAACCAATCGCCTGTGCTTCCTGGGGCATCAGACTGGTAGGGGTCATGCCGGGAAGGGTATTGACCTCCAGGGCATAGTCTTCACCGGTACGGTCATCCAGCATGAAGTCCACACGGGCATATCCTTCGATTCCTACGGAAGCACAGGCTGCTTCTGCGTGACGCTGCATGCGGACAGCGGTCTCTTCCGGAAGTTTCGCCGGGCAGGTCTCGATGGTGCTGCCGGGCTGGTATTTATTTTTATAATCATAAAAGCCGCTGATCGGTGCGATCTCAATGATCGGGAGTGCTTCCCCTTCGATAACGGCAATGGAAAATTCACGGCCGATAATGCAGCGCTCGATAATGGCCTGATCTTCAAAGGTAAAGGCTTCATCCAGTGCTTTCTCCAGTTCGGAGGCATCATTTACACGGTAAACACCTACGGAAGAACCGCCGCAGCAGGTCTTGACCATGCAGGGATAACCGACGCTTTCCGGAAGACGGAATGGTTTTCCTTTCTGAACAGTGATACCGGGAGGTGTCGGAACATTCCGTCCCCGGAACATCTGCTTGGTAATGTTTTTATCCATGCAGAGGGCACTGCTGGTGTACCCGGTCCCGGTATAGTGAATGCCCATCAGATCGAAGAGGGCCTGAATCTTGCCGTCCTCTCCGTTCTCTCCGTGAAGAGCCAGAAATACCATATCACTCAGTTCGCAGAGTTTCAGGACATTTGGTCCCAGAAGACTTCTGTAATCAGGGCGGAGCGCTTTTACATGGGCGATATCCGGGGCATCCTCCGCAATGGCACCAACAGAAGCGGCCCAGTCGCGATCATCTGTGAACAGATGATCTAATGGTTCTTTTTCTTCCGGCAGACCCAGAAATAAGTCCACCAGAACCACATCGTGTCCGTTTCCTTTTAATGCTTCATAAATATTTCTTCCACTGCAGAGAGATACATCACGTTCGGTACTGATGCCTCCTGCAAGAACTACGATTTTCATAATCAATCCTCCTGTTTATGCTGATCCAGCATTTCCTGAATTTTATGCTGGGCATAGGACCCGAGAAACTTCTGATCTTCTTTGGAAAGTTCCTTCGGGTAAATGGGTGCACCGTATTCTACGATGACATGGGCAGGTCTGATATAAGGAAGATGTGCTTCCCAGATCTGCGCGGAATTGGTGATGGCAATAGGAATGATGGGACATCCGGTTTTGGACGCCATCTTCATGCTGCCTTCTTTGAACGGAATCATGTTTCCGTCCTTACTTCTGGTGCCTTCCGGGAAAATACAGATAGAGATTCCCTTCTTAATATATTCAATACCAGTCAGAATGGTTTTTAATCCTTCCTTGACGTTGGAACGATCCAGGAAAAGACAATAAAGCCGTTTCATCCAGTCGCGCAGGAGTGGTACTTTGAGCATCTCAGCCTTTGCCACATATCCGGTCAGATCCGGACACATGGAATAGGTGAGCAGAATATCAAAATAGCTGCAGTGATTTCCGACATAGAGAACAGCCTGATCTTTTGGCACATTTTCATGACCGATATAGGTAATATCGGAACCGGTGATCCACAGCATGAGTTTGAAGGCTGCCTGTACCATACGAAGGCTGCTGATATCTCTTGCGCGTGGATTGAATTTACCAATCACCCATTCGATCAGAAGAACCGGAATGCCGATGATCAGGTAAAGGATCAGAATTGTTGCTATTAAAATTAAACGTATCATATAAAACTCCTTAAAACGGTGCGCATCAACCGAAACGGCCGAACAGTTCGGTCATCTGGCGAAGTCCTTTTGCCATGCCTTCGTTCAGAAGTCCGGCGCGGAAGCGGTACTCCCAGTTGCCGGCTGCGGTACCAGGGGTGTTCATGCGGTGTTCACTTCCCTGATTCAAAAGATCCTGTACCGGGAAAATGGCATATCTTGCAATGGTACCCAGGCAGACGCGGATGAAATCCCAGCTGATGCTGGAAGCGTCCGTATTCATATAACGGCGCACTTTGTCCTGATTCTGATGGGCTGTATGCTGATACCAGCCAAGGGTTGTATCATTGTCATGGGTTCCGGTATAGCAGATACAGTTCCGGGTGTCAAGCTGATGGGGAAGGAAAGAACTCTCTCCAAGTCCATCAAAACCAAACTGCAGAACCTTCATGCCCGGATAACCGAGAGAATCTCGCAGCTTTTCTACTTCCGGTGTAATAATGCCAAGATCTTCTGCAAAAATCGGGAGTTCTTCGCCTAATGCTTTTTCAATGGCACGGAACAGTTCCTCGCCAGGACCTTTCTTCCATTTACCGTTCATAGCAGTCTTCTCGCCTGCCGGAACTGCCCAGTAAGCTTCAAATCCGCGGAAATGGTCGATGCGGACATAATCTACCTGATCCAGTTGGTGGCGGACGCGTTCAATCCACCAGCGATAGCCGTCCTTTTTATGTGCTTTCCAGTCATAGAGGGGGTTACCCCACAGCTGTCCCTCAGCAGCAAAATAGTCTGGCGGAACTCCGGCTACTTCCAACGGATGGCCCTTGGTATCCAGGCAGAACATACTTTTATTTGCCCAGACATCAGCGCTGTCCGGGGAGGTGAAGATCGGAATATCACCGATGATGGCAATTCCTTTTTCATTTGCATAATCCTTCAGTGCATACCACTGACTGAAGAAGCAGAACTGTACGAAGCAGTAATAGTCGACTTCTGTTTCCAGAAGCTTAAGCCAGGCAGCGCGCTCTGCAGGTGTCGGATCCAGGAGGCTGTCTTCCCACTCATACCAGGGCAGATTCTCATGATAATCTTTTCCTGCCATATAGAGACAGTAGTCTTCCAGCCAGAACTTATTATTTTTCTGAAAGGAATCATATTCCTCCAGCAGATTCTTATCTGAGGTGTGGCGGAAGTTCTGATAGGCTTTCCGAAACAGTCCGGTCTTATACTCCGTGACTTTGGTGTATTCTACTTTGTCCGGATTGAATTCCGGAATCGGTTCCAGATCCTCTCTGGTAAGAAGTTTTTTCTCAATCAGCAGATCCGGACTGATGAGAAGGGGCTGTCCTGCAAAGACGGAAAAACTCTGATAAGGAGAGTTTCCATTGCCACAAGGGCCAAGGGGCAGAACCTGCCAGAGATGCTGACCTGCCATGTGCAGAAAGTCAATGAAGTTGTATGCTTCCTTCCCCATATCACCGACCCCATAAGAAGATGGGAAGGAAGTCGGATGAGCGAGGACTCCGCTGTAGCGGTGATTGGTTTTGTCATCTTCAGCTATTTTAAAGTGCATAATAAATTCCCCCATGTTTTCATTCATAACCTTCATTATACTTTACCTGGTCTGGTCTGAAAAGTCTTTTTTCGTCATAAGATAGAACAAATGGCAGGAAGAAGTGCGGGTTTATGAGAAAATGGTGCCTGATTATTCTGGCAGTGCTGCTGCTCGCGGGGTGCGGTGTGGAAACGCAGGACGAGGAACGCCTGCAGGATCTGGATTTTACGGTGATGGATCTGGAAAAAGTGCCGGAAGAATTAAGAAATGTACTGGAAGAGAAGAAGAGCAAGTCTTTTAAAGTAACTTATGAAGATGAAGGGTATCTTTACATCTGTGTAGGATATGGAGAACAGAAAACCAGCGGTTACAGCATTTCTGTCAAGGATCTGTATCTGACAAAAAACGCGATCTATGTGGATACAGAACTGGTGGGTCCCGGAAGCCAGGAACAGACGGCAGAAGCGGTGACCTGCCCTTATATAGTACTAAAATTAGAGTATCTTGACAAATCTGTGGTATTCGAATAAGAAAGGAAAGAGATAAGATATGGAGCTGGAGAGGTCATTTATCAATCTAAACAGACAAAAGGGAACAGCACTCAGTCAGATTACATTGGAAGAAGATCTGAATGTACCGGATCAGAAAGCGGATATTTTTAAAATTATTCACGGACAGGGCGAATTCTGTCCAGATGAAATCAAAGGAGAAACCGGGAAAATAAAAGTGAGAGGCGTTTTTGTGTACAGGATCTTATATATTGGTGAAGATCAAAACCGGATGCCGGAAGTGCTGGAGGGAAGCATTCCTGTAGATGAGACTGTTTTTCTGAACGAACTGGAAGAGGGAGATGTTCTGGATTTTCATTGGAAGCAGGAGGATCTTCATATATCAGAAATTCATTCCAGAAAAGCAAATATTAAAGTAATTTTGTCCATGCAAGGGGAGGCATACCGTGAGCAGCCGGTTCCGCTGGTGTCAGAAGTGACAGAGTCAGAGGATCTGCTCATGCGAAGGAGTCCGGTGCAGCTGCAGCAGGAAATCATACATAAAAAGGATACCATCCGGGTGCGGGAAGATATGAATCTGCCACCCGGAAAGCCGAATGTCCAAAGAATTCTCTGGAAAGAAATTCGTCTGCAGGGAGCGGAAACCAGACTGGAAGATGGAAGAATCCAGGTGAAGGGAGAACTGATGGTATTCTTCCTGTATGAGAGTGAGGAGGAAGGTCGGCTTCAATGGCTGGAGCAGAGTATTCCATTCCGAAATGATGTGGAATGTGAACTGAGCAGAACTGGCTTGTCCGGCATGACGGAAGTGACGCTGCTCAAGGGAGAAGCGGAGCTGCAGGCAGACTATGACGGTGAACCAAGAACGATACGGATTGATGTGGTACTGGAACTTCTTATGAGGTATTTTGAGGACAGTACCTGTGATGTGCTGCAGGATGCATATAGTCTGTCAAAGGAAATTACACCGATCCGAAAGGAATATCAGTGGGATCATATACTGCAGGTGTCCGATTCCAGAGCACGGGTATCGGCCCGTCCGACCATTGGAGAGGCAGATCCTGACATGATGCAGATTCTCTGCGTGGGAGGGCAGGTACACAGCGACTATACGGAAGTGTCTGCTCAGGGATTAAAGATGCAGGGAAATGTGGAACTGTGGGTGCTCTATGCCACGGAAGATGATGCACAACCCTTTGCCTGCAGTACCTATAGTATCCCATATGAGCATACAGCGGAACTTCGGGAAACGTCAGAGGGCAGATGGCAGCTTCGAATGAGCATGGACCAGCTGACGGTGAGCATGATATCAGCCAGAGAACTGGAAGTAAAAGCAATGCTGCAGGTGCAGGTACTGCTCGGTAAGCAGGAGACATTGGGACTGGTGGAAGATCTGGAAGAGGCGCCGCTTGATATGGAACGGCTCAGAAGCCTTCCGGGGATAGTCGTTCATGTGGTGCAGCCTGAAGAAACCTTGTGGGAAATTTCCAAAATGCATTCCACCACCTGCCAGGCGGTGATGGAGTTAAACGGACTGAAGGAAGAAAATGTGAAACCTGGTGTCCGTCTTCTGCTGGTCAAGAAAATGGCGGAAAAAACAATTGTATCTGCCTCTAAAATAGATTAAAATAAAACCAAATGCGAAAAGAAATAAGGAGACACACATGAAAGACAGAATACAGCTGAAGGCGCTGGCGAAAATCAATCTGGGGCTGGATGTACTGCGCAGAAGAGAGGATGGTTATCACGAGGTAAAGATGATTATGCAGACCATTGGACTGCATGATGATCTGGAAATCCGCAGAACAAAGATACCGGGGATCCAGGTGAAGACCAACCTTTATTATCTGCCGACCAACGAAAATAATCTGGTTTACAAGGCAGCAAAGCTTCTGATGGATGAATTTGACATTCAGGATGGCGTGTCGATTCAACTGAAAAAACGGATCCCCGTGGCAGCAGGTATGGCGGGTGGAAGTTCCGACGGAGCAGCTGTTCTCTGGGGAATCAACCAGATGTATGGCCTGGGGCTGTCCCGCCAGGAACTGATGGACCGGGGTGTGAAACTGGGAGCGGATGTTCCTTATTGTATTCAGCGGGGAACTGCATTGGCAGAAGGAATCGGAGAAAAATTAAGTGTCCTTCCGTCCATGCCGAAATGTACGATTCTCATTGCAAAACCTGGTATCAGCGTGTCCACCAAATTTGTCTATGAGAATCTGCATGCGAATGATTTGAGGCCGGAGCAGCATCCGGATGTGGACAGTATGATCGAGGCCATGAAGCAGAAGGATCTGAAGCTTTTGTGCGAGCGTATGGGAAATGTGCTGGAGACGGTGACGATTCCGAATTATCCGGTGATCCGTCAGATCAAGGAGCGTATGATGGAACATGAAGCAGTCGGTGCCATGATGAGCGGAAGCGGTCCGACCGTATTCGGTATTTTCGACAGTCCGGCAAAAGCACGACAGGCGCAGAAAGATCTGAAAGCCAGCGGGCTTGCAAAGCAGTTGTACATCACAACACCTTATAATGTAAAACGCTAGGGGATGGACCTTTTGGTCCATCTTTTTGTATAAGAAGAAATATGCCTGTCCATACTTCAACGGAAAGGAGCGGACAGACCATGAGAAAATTATTTGCGATATTGGTGCTTTTGCTGGCATTAGGGATTGGAAGTATGCAGTGCCTGGAATGTGCAGGTGCATCCCTTCCGGTAACGGAGAGCGTGTCCTGGTGGACGATATTTTATGAACGGCCAAATCCGAACCGTCTTCCGGTGAAGGTGAATTTCCGACTGGCGAAAGGACTTCACTACTCGTTGGAAAGATGATAGAATAAGTAAAATAATGACAGATGGGGGAAGATGTATTTGACAAAAGAAGTAACCGTAACCATCTCTGGCCTGCAGCTGGCAGACGGAGAGCAGGATAATATCGAAATGGTACATTTGGGAGAATACCATGAGAAGGATGGAGTACATTATCTGTTCTTTGATGAGATGCTGGAAGGACATGATAAGCCGGTCAGAAATATGCTGAAACTGAATGAACGGAGTGTTTCCATCAGAAAGAGAGGACCGGTAACGGCAGAGATGGTATTTGAGGAAGGCACAACCAGTGAAACTGCCTATAACGTGCCCTTTGGTTCTTTTATGGTGGCAACGCGTACGACCGGGGTTCGTCTTGGAGTGGAAGAGGAAAAGATTGAGATGACGGCATCTTATGAACTTTGTATCAATGGAGAGCATTGTTCAGACTGTGACATTCGAATCAGTGTGGAGCCAAGAACAGCATTTCGTTTACAGAAGGAAGAACAGAAAGGAAATGAAACCGATGACAAAGAAAGATAACAGAAAACCCGGAAAGAAGCCGGTTCAGAAACACAGTCCTGCAAAAGTACCAAAGGCACCGAAAGGTCCGCAGATGCCGAAAGAATGGCTGTATCTGGCAGAAGATGAGATTACACCGGCTCAGATTTATGGGCTTTTCGCAGAGGAGAAGAGCTGGAAGGCAGAATACTGGGAAGAAGCGGAAGTAGTGGAGATTGAACTTCCGGAGGCAGGCTCCGTGGATATGGAGAACCTTGGCGGTGCTTCAGAAGATGAAGCCATGGAAGCTTATATGAAAGATCGCAGTCTTCATACAGCCTATGCTGTGACGATTCGCCCGGATGATTTTGAAGAGGCAAAAAAGGTAATGGAATATATCAGCAGCCATCTGGGTGGTTATTTCTGCGGGGATACGGATGATTTTCAGCCGGAGATCCAGGCAGAAGGATAATTTTTATGAAAAACAATTGACATATATAGATTGTCGATATACTATATAGTTAATCTATATATAGATAAACTATATAATGACAGGAGGATCCTATTATGGCAATTGACAGAAGTCTGGTGTCCGGAAGTATGGGGATGCTGATATTGAGACTGCTTTCAGAAAAAGACATGTATGGGTATGAGATGATTGATACGCTGAAGAAGCGTTCAGAAAATGTATTTGAGCTGAAAGCGGGAACGCTGTATCCACTGCTTCACGGTCTGGAAGAAAAACAGTTCCTGAATTCCTATGAGCAGGAAGTGCTGGGGAAAGTCCGGAAATATTATCAGATTACTCCGGAAGGCAGAAAGCATCTGGAGCAGAAAAAAGAGGAGTGGAAGGAATATTCAAAAGCAGTCGGCAATGTTCTGGCGATGGAGGTGTAAACATGAGAATGGATGAATACCTCAGAACAGTGACAGAACAGGTGCGCTGCAGCAAGATACATGATTCCATTGCGGAAGAATTAAAAGACCATATTCTTGATCAGGCCGAAGCCTTTGAAGAAGAAGGAACGGATCACGAACAGGCGTTGGAGCTTGCAGTCCGGGAAATGGGCGATCCTGTGGAAACTGGTGTGGCGCTGGACCGGATTCATCGGCCCCATATGTCGGTGGAGATGCTGGTACTGGTCAGCCTGATCAGTGTGTTGAGTCTTGTGTTCTATGGAGCCATGCTATTCCTCGCAGGAGATAATTCCATAAATGGAATGGAGTACTGGTTTCATCAGCAGGTGAAATATACCGTGACCGGATTTTTGCTGATGCTTCTGGTCTGCCGGATTGATTACAGTGTTCTTGGTAAATGGAGCAGACAGATTGCAGGTGGAATTCTCCTTTTTATTCTGCTGTCACTGGTTACGGGAGTACAGGTATATGGGAGAATCTATGGCCTGCGGGTCGGGCCGGTGATGATTCCGACCTTTGGAATGATCTGGCTGTATGTTCCTGCGTATGCTGCGGTACTGTACACCTACAGAGGAAGAAGTTATAAAGGACTTACAGGACTTCTGATCTGGACATTGCTGCCGGTATTTCTGGTGCTTCGGCTTCCAGGACTGAATCAGGCAGTGATGCTTCTGTTTATCTGTCTGTTATTGTTCTCCATTGCAGTAGGAAAGGGCTGGTATCAGGTCAGTCCGAGGAAAATGCTGGCAGCTGTATGGGGAATGATGATACTGGCTCCGGCGATGATGCTCGGAACGGGAATGCTTGCAGAATATCAGGTAAAGAGATTACAGGCATGGCTTGGATATGGTGAGCCAAGTTATGCTGCGCAGACTGCATATGAGTGTCTCAGGACAAGTCGGCTACTGGGAGCTTCAGGGAATCATGTCTGGCAGAAACTGCCGGGATGGAACAGTGAGTACATTCTCGTAAGTCTGACTTCCGCCTATGGATTACTGGCGGCGGTGACAGCAGTGGCATTACTTCTGCTCCTGTGGGTGAAAATGTTTCACATATCTTCTCATCAGAAAAATCAGCTGGGGATGATGGTCGGCTATGGCTGTAGTATGGTGCTTTTAGCTCAGTCAGGACTGGTGCTTGTCATGAACCTGGGATTGCTTCCGTCTGCAGCCATTACCATTCCCTTCTTTTCCGCAGGCGGCAGTAATATGGTCAGTTCTTATATCCTGACCGGGCTGGTGCTCAGCATTTATCGATATAAGGACATCCTACCGGGGAATCCGGTAAAACGAATGCATCCGGCATCTGCGGAATAAGGCGCAGAAGTGCCGCAGAATCTGGAGGAAAAATATTCATGATGACAGTGGAAGAGTTGAAAAAAGAAGGAGCCATTTATTTTGAAAAAGTGACGGATGGCATGCAGCAGTATGAAAATCAGATTATCCGGATGAATGCATTTCAGGCGGTGGATAAATTTATGGAAATGTGGGAAATGCTCGGCTGCAAAAATATGTATGTGGATTTCTACTATTTTACATTGCCGGAGCAGGCACGGCAGCAGATCGATACGGTGCTGACGTATCAGGAATTAGAATACATCCATCAGATGGAGCATGAAGAAGGACAGGTACTGTTCCCTGTTAATGAAATTTTACTTTCTATCTGTGCAAAGCTGAATGCAACGGAGATGCTGTTCTGTACCATCTATATGACAGGGGATTACCCGAGCACCTGGTGGGGCAATTACGGCGGCGAATACGTGGTATTCACGGAAAAAGAAGCGTAAGAATTTAAAAGTATAAAAATATGACCCGGAAGACGAAGTTCAAGTCTTCCGGGTCTTGTATTATTTCATAATTGTTTTACGGATTTTCCTGTGCAAAATACGCTTTGGTCAGTTTAACTACCGTTCCGGATAACAGGAACAGGGCAATCAGGTTCGGAATGGCCATAAGACCGTTAAAGGTCTCGGCAATGTTCCACATGAGTCCCAGATCAGCCGTAGCACCGAGGATAGCGACCAGGGAGTAGACAACCATGAATGGTTTGGTGACCTTGCTGGAGAACAGAAATTCAATACAGCGTGCGCCATAAAGTCCCCATCCGAGAATAGTAGAGAATGCAAAACAGCACATGGCAACAGCGGTAAAGATGGATACCCAGTTACCATATGTGGCGGTAAAGCCCTGAATGGTCAGTTCGGCTCCAGCCGCCTGGCCGTAAGGAATGGATACCTGGCTGCAGAGAATGACCAGAGCGGTCAGGGTACAGATCAGGATGGTATCCGTGAATACCTCAAAGATACCGAACATTCCCTGCTTTACAGGTTTTCTGGTATCGGCACATGCATGGGCAATGGATCCGGTACCAAGACCAGCCTCATTGGAGAAAATTCCTCTGGAAACACCCTTTTTCATACTAAGGAACAGACTTCCCACGACACCACCGGTGATTGCGGAAGGATGGAACGCACCTTCAATAATGGAAGCAAATACACTCGGAACTACATGAAGGTTGAGAAGAATTACACCAAGAGCCAGTACGATATAAAGCAGTGCCATGAATGGAACCAGTTTTTCGGTCACCTGACCGATTCGTTTGATGCCGCCTAACAGAATCATGGCAATCATGATGGTGATGACGATGCCAATGATCAGATTGGAAGTGGAAATCTGGTCCGGTTTCAGCAGACCATAGTTGGTCAGGGCAGAATTGATGGCAGTGGTAATCGTATTAACCTGGGTTGCATTTCCGGTACCGAAGACCGTCAGTACACCGAATGCGGCAAAAAGATATGCAAGCCAGTGCCAGCATTTGGGCAGTCCGTTCTTAATATAGTACATAGGTCCGCCAACCAGCTCTCCATCCGCATTGGTTTCGCGGAACTGGACTGCCAGGGTAACTTCAGAAAATTTGGTACACATACCGAGCAGGGCAGAAACCCACATCCAGAAGACTGCGCCCGGACCACCGATGGCAAGCGCGCCGGCAACTCCGGCAATATTTCCGGTGCCGACGGTGGCAGCCAGAGCGGTGCAGACCGCCTGAAAGGGAGTAATGGCGCCGTCCGAAGCATCCTTTTTGCGGAACATTCGTCCGATGGTCGTCCGGATGGCATATGGAAACTTCCGAATCTGGAGAAATCCGGTTCGGATACTTAAATACAGACCTACACCGATGATGCAGACCATGGCCGGAACACCCCAGATGAAGTTGTTGACGGCTGTATTTATGGTTTCAATGGCATTTAACATAAAAACAGTCCTTTCTTTCGTAAATATTCACAATCATATCACAGAATATGAGAAAGTGAAAGTATAGGTTGACGAAAGTATAAAAAAAGCATAAAATTTCTGGTATAACTTGTATACAAGAATACAAGGAAACAAGGGAGGACGGAGGATGGAATTACAGGAAGCAGTGAAAGGGTATGAAGAACAGCTGCTGAAAAGCCTTCAGGAAAGCATCCGGATCCGAAGCGTACAGGGAGAAGCATCCGAGCAGTATCCATATGGAAAAGGAGTGCAGGACTGTCTGGATCATGCACTGAAAACGGCGGAAGCACTTGGCTTTGCAACCATAGATTTGGATCATCAGATGGGCTGGTGCGAGTATGGCGAAGGAGAAGAGATGGTAGCCGTTCTGGGACATCTGGATGTGGTGCCGGAAGGGGACGGATGGAGTTTTGATCCTTTTGGTGGTGAGATTCGTGACGGAAAAGTCTTTGGCCGGGGAGCCATGGATGATAAAGGACCGACCATTGCCGCACTGTATGCGCTGGCGGCGCTCCGGGACAGCGGGCTTCCTATTCGAAGAAGAATTCGTCTTCTGTTCGGAACTAATGAGGAGACCGGTTCCAACGATATGAAATATTACCGAAGCCACGGCGGTGAGATTCCGGTCATGGGATTTACGCCGGACGGTGAGTACCCGGTGATTAACGGGGAAAAGGGTCTGATCAATGTGAACTTTTCCAGAAATTACACACAGGATGGAGATGTCCGAATTCTGGAGATTCACGGAGGTTCGGCACCGAATGTCGTACCTGCGGAGGCAAAGGCAAAAGTTGTCTGCCCGGCAGAACTGGCTGCTTCTTTATTAAAGAAGTCGGATGACCGGATTCAGTATGAGAAGACGGAGGAGGGTGTTCAGATCACCGCAGCCGGACTTAGCGCGCACGGCGCAACACCAGAGCTGGGCGTGAATGCCATCGGATTATTGCTGGAAGCGCTGTGTGAGCTGCCGCTTTCTGAAGAAGCAGATCGGTGGGTGCGGTTCCTGGAAGAAAAGATTGGATTGGAGACAAAGGGAACTTCTCTTGGTATTGAGATGGCCGATGAGATTTCCGGAAATTTGTCCCTGAATCTGGGGACGCTGGAAGGGGATGACCACAGCGCGGCACTGGAGATTAATTACCGGTATCCGGTGACCAAATCTTATGAGGACTGTGCCCCAATTCTGGAGCAGGCATTTGCGGATGCCGGATTTACAAAGACCGGGGAGCGGCATAAGAAGAGTTTGTATGTGCCGGAAGAAAGCGAACTGGTTCAGACACTGCTGGGGGTATATGCAGATCATACGGGACTTGAACCCATACCAAAGTCCATCGGCGGCGGTACTTATGCGAAGGCAATTCCCAATATCGTAGCGTTCGGCCCGATCTTTCCGGGGGATGAAGTCCGGGAACATAAGCCGGATGAGTTTATCGAAGTGGAGAAGCTCATGAAAAATGCACAGATCATTGCGGAGGCCATGTACCGGCTGGCAAAATAGAGAGATCCTTTTGCAGCAGCGAAAGATCAATATAGAGAATGGAGAGGAAGAGACATGAAGATTACAGAAGTTCGTCTGGGTAAGATATCAGTCCCGTTACGGGTTCCTTTTAAAACTGCCCTGCGAAGTGTCGACAGTGTGGAGGACGTCGTTGTTGAGATCCACACGGACACGGGACACACCGGATATGGCGAGGCACCGCCTACGGGAGCCATTACCGGAGATACGACAGGGGCTATTATCGGAGCTATCCAGGATCACATTGCAAAAAGTATTATCGGTATGGATGTGGATGATTTTGAGGATGTACTGCAGAAAGTACAGAAATGTGTGGTAAAAAACAGTTCCGCCAAAGCGGCTGTGGACATTGCACTGTGGGATCTGTATGGACAGCTGTATAAGATTCCGGTGTATAAACTTATGGGCGGCGCAAGAAAGAATATTGTGACCGATATCACCATCAGTGTCAATGATCCGGAAACCATGGCAGCCGATGCCATCAATGCGATTCAGCGCGGTTATGACTGCTTGAAAATCAAAGTCGGTGTGAACCCGAAGCTGGATATCGACCGTCTGGCAGCAGTCAGAAAAGCAGTCGGTGATGATGTCTGCATCCGAATTGATGCCAACACAGCGTGGGAGCCAAAAGAGGCAGTCCGCATTCTGAATGGCATGCAGGAGAAAGGTCTTCAGATTGAGCTGGTAGAGCAGCCGGTAAAAGCTCATGATCTGGAAGGCCTGAAATATGTAACGGAGAATAGTTATGTTCCGGTACTGGCAGATGAGAGTGTCTTCTCGCCGGAGGATGCGGTAAAGATCATGCAGATGCGTGCGGCAGATCTGGTCAATATTAAATTGGTGAAATGCGGCGGTCTTTACAATGCACTGAAGATTGTGTCCGCGGCTGAAGTTTATGGCGTAGAGTGCATGCTGGGCTGCATGCTGGAAGCAAAGATTTCTGTCAACGCAGCAGTGGAACTGGCCTGTGCGAAGAAAATTATTACCAAAATCGATCTGGACGGTCCGGTGCTCTGCAGCGAAGACCCGATTATCGGCGGTGCAGTATTTAATGAGAAAAATATTACCGTATCCGATGAACCGGGACTTGGCATCAAGGGAATTGAACCGGGCAAGATTCAGTATCTGTAAACCAACATAATAAAAGGGGGAAATGTTATGGTTATTACAAATGGTTTTACCTATCTGGCAGTCCTGATGTTTATCGCAGGCGGTCTTCTGGCTCTTCAGAAATATGCAAAATGGAAAGTATTTAATGTAGTTCCGCCTCTGGTATGGATCTATGTGCTGAACATGATTTTCTGTACTGCAGGACTTTACAGCTCCGATGCATGCAGCGCTGCTTACAGTGCATTAAAGAACAACATTCTTTATGCCATGATCTTTGTTATGCTGCTTCGTTGCGATTTCCGCAAGCTGGCAAAACTGTCCGGCCGTATGATTGCTATCTTCCTGGGATGCTCCTTTACCATCGGTATTGGATTTATCATCGGCTATCCGATTTTCAAAGGATTCCTCGGTGCAGATACCTGGGGTGCTACCGCAGCGCTCTATGCTTCCTGGGTAGGCGGAAGTGCCAACATGGCTGCTATGCAGGATGCACTGCCGGTTGATGCAGGTGCTTACGGATGTGCACTGGCACTGGATACGGTGTGCTATTCTTTGTGGATTGCCCTTCTTCTTCTGATGGTTCGTTACTCCAACAAATGGGATAATGCAGTTAAGGCGGATACTTCCAAACTGAAAGCAGTGGCAGAGGCTGCCAATGCGGAAGTCGCAAAAGAAAAACAGCATGCATCCTATGCAGACTGGATTTTCCTTATCGGTATTTCCCTGGCAGTCTCCGCACTGGCACAGTGGGTTGGCGCAGCCATGCAGGGCGGTCTTTCCGGTGCAGGACTTGCGATGTTTGATAAAGGAACCTGTACAACTGTATTTGTAACCGTACTTGGTCTGATCTGTGCTATGACACCGCTTGGAAAACTTCCGGCAGTGGAGGAACTTTCCAACGTTTACCTGTATGCAGTCGTATCCCTGCTGGCATCTGTTGCAACACTTACCGATCTGGTATCCGCTCCGATGTGGGTGGTATTTGGTATCTTTGTACTGATCGTTCATGTAGTGCTTATGTTCCTGCTCTCTAAAGTATTCCACTGGGATCTCTGCATGTGCTCCACCGCATCTGTTGCAAACATTGGTGGATCTGCATCTGCACCGATCATTGCGTGTGCATATCATGAGTCTTATGCAGGTATCGGAGTTCTGATGGGAGTGCTGGGAGCTGCTCTCGGAAACTTCTTCGGACTTGGAATGGGAGCTATTTTACATCTCTTTGTATAAGATATGTGAGGAAGACGAATGAATATTAATCATACATTTCAGTATCTGCAGATGGGGCTGCCGGAAAGAATTAATCGGAAGAAATTATTCGGTGATTTTGAGGGCGCCCTGCAGGATATGGAAAGTTATCTTTTAACGCCGGACCTCCCGGATGCCATGAGACATTGTCTTACGACAGAAGCGGAGATGCTCCGGCGTCTTCCTTCTGATTTTCCATATACCAGAGAGGAAGCCCTTGCCGTTGCCAGGAAAGAAGTTCCTGATTTTTCGGAGGAAGAATTTGATCAGCTGGAACGGAAGTTTCGGATCCGCTGGATCTATCAGAATGGAGAAAAGCGGTATTTTGACCGGTTCTTTGAAAATCTATGCAGGACCGATCCGGAGATGGCCGGACGGGCCGGAAAAGAGACCGCTCCTCGAAATGGACGGTATTTTCAGGAAGCGATAGAGGCTATGCACCGGGATGGAAAAGCAGAAAAACGTTTTTACTGCAGATCCTCAGTGCAGTTAAAGGATGAGGGTTTTCGAAAAGGAGCGGTAGTGCGGGCTTATCTTCCCATTCCCTGTGCCTGCGATTCCCAGACGGAAATTCGTATTGAAAAAGTGACACCGGTTCCCATGTATATTTCTCCTGAAAATGCACCGCAAAGAGTGGTATTCTGGGAAGAAACTATGGAGAAAAATCACCCCTTTGAAGTAGAATTTTCCTATATAAGAACAGCAGTTTATAAAGAATTGTTCGCAAATCCGGAAAAAACGTCTGTTTTCGTACCGGAGTCAGAAAAACAATGGCTTCGGGAACAGGCACCACATATTCTGTTTACGCCCTATATTCGTGAATTGATGCGGACGCTTGGAGATGGTACAGAGACGCCTCTTGAAAAAGCAAGACGGTTTTATGATTTTGTGACAATGAAAGTTCGGTATTCCTTTATGCCAGCCTATTTCAGCCAGGAATCCATTGCGGAAAACTGTGCCAGAAATCTGACTGGAGACTGTGGCGTACAGACGCTGTTATTTATTACCCTGTGCCGGTGTGCCGGCATTCCGGCAAAATGGGAGAGCGGCTGGGCAGCCGAGCCGGGCTTTTGCGGTGCCCATGACTGGGCAAGATTTTATGTGGAACCTTACGGCTGGCTTTATGCAGATGTTTCCTATGGAGGAGACGCAGCACAGCGCGGAGATGAAAAACGCAGAGTTCATTATTTTGGAAATCTGGATCCTTACCGGATGACGGCCAACACGGAATTTCAGGCAGATTTTGATGTATCTAAGGATGGCTGGAGGGCAGATCCTTATGACAATCAGGTGGGAGAGATGGAGCTTGATGGCAGGGGACTTCAGTACAGTGAATTTATAAGGAAAAAAGAAGTGCTGGAATGCAGTGACCTTTAAATACTTAGAGAAACGAAAAAGACCGGAAGCAAACTGCTTTCGGTCTTCTTAGTAGCGAGAGGGGGATTCGAACCCTCGACACCACGGGTATGAACCGTGTGCTCTAGCCAACTGAGCTATCTCGCCATATGAAATTGCATAAATGATGGGGCCTATAGGGCTCGAACCTATGACCCTCTGCTTGTAAGGCAGATGCTCTCCCAGCTGAGCTAAGACCCCATGCAAGCAATCTCAATGTGCTCAATCAAGACTGCTTGTATATTATATAGCTATTTCTATAAAAATGTCAATACTTTTTTTGAAGATATTTTTTCCTTGTAGCAAGTCCGCCCCGAATATGGCGTTCTGATTTGTTGATGTCCAGCACTTTACGGACTTCAGCGGCCAGCGAGGCATTGATTTCGTTCATACGTTCCACGCAGTCTTTGTGAACCGTGGATTTGCTCACTCCGAAATTCTGGGCAGTCTGCCGTACAGTGGCATTGTTGGCAATAATATAATTGGCGATGGCCACAGCTCGCTCTTCAATATATTCTTTCAAAGAAAACCCCCGGATTTAACTGTTTTTACAATTTATGCAGAGGGAATAAGGAGTATTACAGAAAGACATTTCATACAGAAGTGTCCGCGAGAAAAAAACATTTGTACTTTTAAACGCTATTGTGTATACTTGAAATATCCGCGTGAACAAATAGCGGAATACAAGAGAGAAAGAAGAGTCGTTATGAAGAAGATTTATGAAGCATGGACCAGTGTAAGCCTGGTAAAACGAATCGTGGCAGGCCTGGTTCTTGGCGCTGTCCTTGGGATGGCATGCCCATCCGCAACTGGAATCGCATTGTTTGGAGATGTATTTGTTGGAGCATTGAAAGCGGTTGCGCCGCTCCTTGTATTTTTCCTGATTATCAGTTCCTTATGCCACTCCGGAAAAAGCCACGGAGGTGTCATTAAAACCGTTATTATTCTGTATATGTTCAGCACATTTCTGGCAGCGCTGGTTGCGGTGATTGCATCCTTTGCATTTCCGGTAACCCTGACTCTGGCAGATGCAGCAACGGACCTGTCTGCACCGCAGGGAATCGCAGAAGTGATGAAATCCCTGCTGATGAACATTGTCAGTAATCCAGTAGCTTCTATTATCAATGCAAATTATATTGGTATCCTTGCATGGGCTGTTTTGTTTGGAATCGGCTTAAGAGGAGCAAAAGAAGAGACCAAGAAAATGTTCGATGACATTTCCAATGGCCTTTCAAAAGTTGTTACCTGGATCGTCAGCTTTGCACCGCTTGGTATTATGGGACTGGTATTTAACACGGTATCTACCAACGGACTTTCCATTTTTACCGAATATGGAAAACTGTTGCTGGTACTGGTAGGCTCCATGCTGTTTATTTATTTTGTCAGCAATCCGATTCTGGTATTCTGGTGTATCCGTCAGAATCCGTTTCCGCTTATTTTCAGATGCCTGAAGAAGAGTGCAATCACGGCATTCTTTACCAGAAGCTCTGCAGCAAATATTCCGATTAATATGGAAGCATGCGAAGAGATGGGACTTGATAAAGATACTTATTCCGTAACAATCCCGCTGGGAGCAACCATCAATATGGATGGTGCAGCTATTACGATTACCGTTATGGCACTGGCAACTGCACATACGCTGGGAATTGCGGTGGATATTCCGAGTGCAGTTATTTTGAGTGTGCTGGCAACCCTGGCTGCCTGCGGAGCATCTGGTGTGGCAGGCGGTTCCCTGCTTCTGATTCCGATGGCATGCTCACTGTTCGGTATTCCGAATGATATTGCCATGCAGGTAGTTGGTGTCGGATTTATCATCGGAGTCATTCAGGACTCTGTGGAAACCGCACTGAATTCCTCATCTGACCTGCTGTTATCTGCATCTGCAGAGTTTAGACAGTGGAGAAAAGAAGGAAAAGAAATCCATTTTTAAATGGCACTGTGAAGCGTTGGGATCCGACATTTTTATTTCTTCAATCATTGGATAAAATTCGGTTTTGGGGTTGTCAGAAAATATCCCATAATCTATAATAAGGACAATTGAGAGAAATTAGGAGGAAAAGCGGATTGAACAGAGAAATGGTGATCGTTCTCGATTTCGGTGGACAGTACAACCAGCTTGTGGCAAGACGTGTCAGAGAGTGTAATGTATACTGTGAGATTTATTCTTACAGAACTGATATTGAGAAAATCAAGGCAATGAATCCGAAGGGAATTATCCTGACAGGAGGACCGAACAGTTGTTATGAGCCGGATTCACCGACTTATACAGAGGAGCTGTTTAAACTGGGAGTTCCGGTACTTGGTCTCTGCTATGGTGCACAGCTTATGTCTCATGTACTTGGCGGAAAAGTAGAGCGTGCAGAGGTAAGAGAATACGGTAAGACAGAAGTAATCATTGACAAAAAGGACTCCAAGGTGTTTGAGGGAGTATCCCCGAAGACGATCTGCTGGATGAGTCATTTTGATTATATTTCAAAAATTGCTCCGGGATTTGAGATTTCTGCTCATACGGCAGACTGTCCGGTAGCGGCTGCTGAAAATGAGGCTGAAAAACTGTATGCAATTCAGTTTCACCCGGAAGTACTCCATACAGCAGAAGGCACGAAGATGATCAATAACTTCGTGAAAAATGTCTGCGGATGTGCCGGAGACTGGAAGATGGATGCATTCGTAGAACATACGGTAAAAGAGATTCGTGAGAAAGTCGGCGATGGCCGCGTACTGTTGGCTTTATCCGGTGGTGTGGATTCTTCCGTAGCAGCAGGTCTTCTTTCCAGAGCAATTGGAAAACAGCTGACCTGTGTATTTGTAGATCATGGTCTTCTTCGTAAAGATGAAGGTGATGAGGTAGAGAACGTATTCGGACCGAATGGTCAGTTCGACCTGAACTTTATCCGTGTCAATGCACAGGAGAGATATTACAAGAAGCTGGCAGGTGTTACCGAGCCGGAAGCAAAACGTAAGATCATCGGCGAAGAGTTCATTCGTATCTTTGAGGAAGAAGCAAAGAAGATTGGTGCCGTTGACTTCCTGGCACAGGGAACTATTTATCCGGACGTGGTAGAGAGTGGTCTTGGCGGAGAATCCGCGGTGATCAAATCTCATCATAATGTAGGCGGTCTTCCGGATTTCGTAGACTTTAAGGAGATCATCGAGCCACTCCGCGATCTGTTCAAGGATGAAGTCCGCAGAGCCGGACTGGAGCTTGGCATTCCGGAGAAGCTGGTATTCCGTCAGCCATTCCCGGGACCGGGACTTGGTATTCGTATTATCGGCGAAGTAACAGCGGAGAAAGTACGGATCGTACAGGATGCAGACTATATTTATCGTGATGAAGTAGATAAGGCTGCCGCAGCTTATAAGGAAGAGCATGGCGAGAACCCGAAATGGCTGCCGAATCAGTATTTTGCAGCTCTGACCAATATGCGTTCCGTAGGCGTTATGGGTGACGAGAGAACCTATGACTATGCAGTGGCACTGCGCGCAGTCAATACCATTGACTTCATGACCGCAGAAGCAGCAGAGATTCCATTTGCAGTATTACAGGGGGTCATGAGCAGAATTATTAATGAAGTACGTGGAGTGAACAGAGTATTCTATGATCTGACCAGTAAGCCACCTGGAACGATTGAGTTTGAATAGTTGACGCTGGGCTACAAAGCCCGTAACCACGGGGCTTTGCGGCTTTGGGTGTTTGAAATTGCATTATCATTGCATTTTTATATTTCTTTGTGATACATTGCAGTATGCTGATTACTGGTATAATTAGCAATACTTTGAGAAGCTGACTGGTAGCTGAGAACCCCGGTCAGCTTCTTTGCAATCTCAATATTGGTGTTTGGATACAGATGACCATAAGTTCCTAGTGTCGTCTGTATTTTTTCATGTCCAAGACGCTCTTTAATCAGCAGTGGATTTTCGCCCATGCTGATAAGCAGGGAAGCATGCGAATGTCTCAGGGCATGAATTTTGATTCTGTGGACACCAGCTAAATTTGCCAATTTCTCTAATGCTCTTGGAAGCGTTGTTTTGCTGGTGGGTGTACTGTTATAACTCAGGACGAATCCACAATTTGGTAAAACCTTTGCCTGGACCGCCTTCCATTCTTGTAATTCCTTGATGGTATCAGCATCAATATAAATGGTACGGTTGCTTGCCTGCGTCTTAGGTTCAACGAATTTGTAGTCATTCATTGTTTTATAGTACAGTGTTTTACTAATAATCAGCATACCTGTTTCAAAATCAATATCATCCCACTGTAAGGCGGCAGCCTCTCCAATACGCATTCCAGTCATAAATAAAAGCCAGAACGAGATGAAGAGATAGTGCTCGTAGTAGTCACCTTTGTACAGCAGGGATATTACCTTCTGAAACTCCTCCAAAGTCCAGAAGTCGATCTTTACTTTTTTAGATTTGATATTGCCGATCATGCGGGCAGGATTCTTCTTTGCAAGTCCGAGGATAATCGCCCGGTCAAAAGCTAAACATAACATTCCCTGAACAATGCGTACATAGTTTGGACTGAATTGTTTTGCCAACTTGAGCTGCCAGGTCTGTACATTTATCGCTTCTATTTCGGACACTTTCTTCTTGTAGAAATAGGCAAAGTGTTTTTGAATGGTCGAGTAACGATTCTTGTAGGTACTTTCTTTCACCTGAGTTTTGTACCACGGAAGATAGATTTCTTCAATAAACTTTTTGAAGGTAATGTCTTCCTTCTTATCAGCTAATTCTTCCGTTGATGCAAGAATCAATTTGGAATACTCGGCACGGGCTTCTTTTTTTGTTGAGAATCCGCTGCGGTATTTTTGAATCTGTTTTCCGGTTACAGGATGATATCCGAGGTTGGCTCGAAAATAATAAGTGCCGTTTTCTGCTTTTTTAATTGGATCTTTTGCCATGATTTCACTCCTTACTAAAATGCAAAAAGCACGATCATTCTTGCTTATCGGGCAAAGTAATCCCTAATAATTCTTCAACGGCTTCTTTTGGAACCCTGTCTAATTTCCTGGATTGATAATAGGTATGCCCCTTTTCTACCATAAGTTCCTTTGCTTTTTTAATAATATCAGCAGCAAAGGAAGGACCATAGCCTAATTCAATCAAATCCCTTTTTGTTACAGTTATCATGAATCTCCTTTCCACAGACAGGGAATCAACTTGATACCTGTCTATTATTATATCAAATTTTGAGTAAAAGCTCTCTAATAAAAGCGCTATAAGCTAAAATCCCAAAAGTCTATGTTATTCTTTCAGAAGCCAGTTCCTATGCCCGCTCCGGCCACGTAAAACGGTGTTACTTTGTAACTATTAAGCTGCAGGCGTGCGAAGATGCAAACTATCTGCAGTCACCTATATCAATCTCCCGAAAGATTTCTTTTGTTTTCAAGGTACGGCGAATGGATATATTACCCATTCAATTGAGTAATAGGGGCTTTTCCTTTAAGATTGAAAAATTTTAAGAAAAAATGATAAAAATAAAAGCTGCCTTGATTTGGCAGCCACGGAAATCTATTTGCGTTTTAGAGCCAGACGATTCAGCATGGAAATGAGCGCAAGCATATCCTCGTCATCGAGTTGTTTCATCAGATCAGTTGCTTTGTCAATCAGAGGAAGATTGTGCAGCTCTGAATCGAAGAACTGTTGAGGAGTGACTTCCAGATAGTCACAGATATCCAGAAAGCTCTGCATGGTAGGCAGAGAACGTCCGGAAGTGAGGGACTGGATGTAGCTTTTATTTTTGCCAAGATCCAGACTCATCTGATATTCAGATACATTTTTCTTTAAACGCAGTTCGCTGATGCGTTCTCCAATAAAGTTTTTATCCATACATTTACACCTCTCTTCCACATTTTAAACTATTTACTTACAGCAAATTACGGAATAGAATAGAGATATATTTGAAATATAGTGATTATTCCGTAATATAACCGTAATTTACTAAAATAATACAAAAAAAGAAATTATGGATGATAGAAAATGGATTTTGGGGTATGATGATAGCAAAGGAAGTGGATGTCTGTGCGGATTATAGGAAATGAGCAGGAAA
>NZ_DBLYVB010000018.1:0-44630 GCF_057604405.1 Hominiventricola sp. | reverse complement strand
ACTTCGCCGTGAATGCGGCATAGATGTCATTTCTATTACTGAACCCCTGTCAGATGACCCCACTTCCATTCTTATGGAAGCCCTTCTTGAAGCCATGGATGAATATTACTCTGTCAACCTGGGGCAAGAGGTCCGCCGGGGAATGCAGGAAAAATTCAAACGCGGTGGCGTCGTCTCCATTCCTCCCTTTGGCTATCAGGTCGTGGAAGGCCATTTTATTCCAGACCAGGCAAAGGCCCCCTATGTATCCATGATCTATCAACAATTTCTAGCTGGAAGCACCTGTCCGGAAATTGCCCGTATGCTTAATACACGCGGCATCTGCACCTCCCGCGGAAACCCATTTAACAGCCGAGCGGTCCGCTACATTCTCAGCAACCCGTTCTATATCGGAATTCTGCGGAGGCAGGCTCATCCCTCTTCTGCTCACGACCATTTTTATGAAACTGTAGAAATGACTTACGCACAGGGAACCCATCCTCTTCTCATATCTCCCGTTCTCTTTGAACAGGTCCAAATAAAACTGAAAAACCCCGCAGGCTGACATCAGCCTGCAGGGTCATCCTAAACACTTATCCTTCGTGGAATGCTTTCAGATAGATTTCTTTGATCTCTGACATCAGCGGATATCTCGGATTGGCACCGGTACACTGATCGTTGAAGGCATTCTTTACAACAATTATCGCAGCTGTTTTTTTCGCAACAGATAGACCGCTGGTACCAGCATTGGGAATATTTCCAGACGTCCTGCCAGCATATCAAAAACCAGCACCAGTTTGGCAAAATTTGAATACATAGAAAAATTGCAGCTTGGTCCAACCAAGGAAAGTCCCGGTCCGATATTGTTAAGTGTCGCCGCCACAGCTGTAAAATTGGTGATCCCATCCAGATTGTCCAGAGAAATCAGCAGCACAGATGCCACAAAAATTCCCAGATAAGAAATCATGAACACATTAATGGAACGCTGTACTTCATGTTCCACCACCTTTCCTTCAAAACGAATTTTCCGGATATTGCGGGGATGCATGATGTAAGCCACCTCTTTCATGACAGATTTCGCCATAATGCAGATTCTGGATACTTTGATACCACCTCCGGTACTTCCCGCGCAGGCGCCAATAAACATAAGCAGTACCAGAATGCATTTGGAGAATTCAGGCCACTGGTCAAAATCTGCACTTCCAAATCCGGTGGTCGTAATGATGGAAGCAACCTGAAATGCCGCCTGACGCACTGTCAGTTCCACATTTCTTACCAGATGGTAAATATTAAAAGAAATGAGTGCCACCGATCCAAGAATAATACCAAAATAAGCTCTCGCTTCTTCACACCGAAGTCCATCTTTCCATTTCTTTACATAAAACAGGAAATAAACATTAAAATTGACCCCAAACAGGATCATGAAAATGGTTAAAATCCACTGGGTTGCCGCATTGTAGTCTGCTGCACTGCTGTTCAGTACCGCAAATCCTCCGGTTCCTGCTGTAGCAAAAGCGAGATTAATAGAATCAAAGACCGGACAGCCAGAAATCACCAGCAATATCATCAGTACAATCGTCAGGAAGGAATAAATCTCATAAAGAATTTTTGCCGTACTGCGTACTTTCGGCACTAGCTTACCAACAGATGGACCTGGGCTCTCCGCCCTCATCAAATGCATACTGGAAGCGCCTCCCATAGGGAGAAGCGCCAACATGAAAACCAGAACCCCCATACCTCCTACCCAGTGAGAAAAGCTTCTCCATATGAGTACAGCCCGATGAACAGACTCTACATCCAATAATACGGACGATCCTGTTGTGGTAAATCCGGATACAATTTCAAACAATGCATCCACCGGATTTGGGAAGGAACCACTGAAATACAACGGGATTGCTCCACAAAGACTAAGAGCCACCCAGCAGAGTGCAACGCTCACATAACCTTCTGCAGAAAATATCGTTGTATTTTCCGGTTTTTTTCCCCGCAGCAGAGCACCTGCTGCCAGGCAGAATACTGCTGATCCCAAAAATACCAGAATACAGTGGAGCTCCTGATAAATCACTGCTGTCAGAGCAGGAAGCATTAAAAACACTGCTTCCAGCATAATAATACTTCCTACTATATATCGAATCATTTTCTTATTCATTATGTTATTCTCACCTCTGACCAGACAGTCCTGCGGTCGTTGCTGTTTTTTTCAGAATATCCCGGACATCTTTAAATGCTCCGCAATTTGTCGTAATAATGACGACAGAATCCCCCACCTGAATACGATCCTGACCTTTCGGAATGATGATCCGGCCTTTTCGATTAATTGCACAGACCAGCGTATTCGCTTTGATATCCAGCTCCTGCAGCGGAATGTCCGTCACTTCACTTTCACCGCGAATAATAAACTCCAATGCCTCTGCATTTCCATCTACCAGACGATACAACGTCTCCACATTACTTCCGATAGAATTCTGCATGGCACGCACATACTGTAAAATAGTCTCAGAAGTGATATGTTTCGGATAAATCAGACTCCCGATTCCAAGAGAACCAATAATCGTATCAAATGTATTTCGATTGACCTTTGTAATCTTTTTTGCCTTGCTCATGCTCTTTGCATAGAGGGACAGCATGACATTTTCCTCGTCCATATTAGTCAAAGCTGCAAATCCTTCTGCACTGGCCAACCCTTCTTCTGCCAGAAGATCCCGATCCGTTCCATCTCCGTTGATAATCATAGCCTTCGGCAGCTGCTCGCAGAGACGCTCACAGGCTGCACGGTCTTTCTCTACAATTTTTACCTGAATTCCCATCTCCAGCAGACGTTTTGCCAGATAAAAAGAAATCTTTCCACCACCGATAATCATAGTGTTTCTTACCTGATTAGTCTCAATACCGATGGTTCTGAAAAAACGGCTGGCATTCAGTGGTGAAGCCACCACAGAAATCATATCTCCATTTTCCAGCACAAACTCTCCACTTGGAATCCGTACTTCGTTTCCACGCTCTACGATGCAGACCAGCACTTCGCATTTTGACAATGTATCCAGATCACGGATCTTGTGGCCACACAGTGGGTTTTTGTCATCCAGCTGGAATCGGAGGAGTTCTATTCTTCCGTTTGCAAAAGTATCAATGTCAATGGCTGACGGGAACCGTAGCAGACGCGCCATTTCCATGGCTGCTGCCCATTCCGGATTAATAACCATGGACAATCCCAGTTCATCTTTAATATGGTGAATCTCGTGATGATAAACTGGGTTACGTACTCTGGCAATGGTCTGGCATCCTCCTGCTTTTTTTGCAATCAGACAGCAAAGTAGGTTTACCTCATCCGCATTGGTCACGGCAATCATCAGATCTGCCTTATCCACCCCGGCATCCATCTGGATATCATAGCTCGCGCCGTTTCCCACTACGCCGCGTACATCCGCTGCATTGGTTACCAGCTGGATACTCTCCGGTTTCAGGTCAATAACCGTAATATCATGTTTTTCTTTGCTGAGCTGCTCTGCAAGTGCCCGTCCAACCTTACCACAGCCTGCAATAATAATGTTCATAGTGTATCTTAATCCTCCCGCATTATATCTAACTGTCAATAATATAACATCCTGCAGCAAAAACTGCAATCATCTCCTGCCATTGGGTCCGCCGAACTGCGAAATAATCAGCTGTGCCAATTTCGGATTCGGATTCGAAATATTTACCGGATACTGAAGTCTTTTCTCATAATTCCACATTTAACAAGTTCCTCCTTCCCATGGCCATGGCTGCTGAATCCAATCCCACTTTCCTCGGGATCCTATCGCCAGATCAACGGTAAGCGGTCCGTACATAGCGGCATAGTCCTGAAGCGCCTGTTTTCTAAGCTGCGTATATTCCTGAAAATACTGCAGCGCAGCCGGGTCTGACGGATGTGTATCCAGATAAAGATTTGCCTCGTGAGCAGAGAAACTGACCATATCCACCCATTTTAACATCTGTTGTCTGGTCGGTGCATTGGAAGCCATTATTTACATCCTCCTCTCACGCCAAGAAATGGCTTATTTAATTCTGGAAATATAGTTCCGTATTCCAACCCTTTTTCCGGGTCATATAACATGCCCCAGTGCTGCCATGGGATATACGCCATTGCTACCGGGTAGTCTTCCCTCTTCAGAAATCCGGTCTGATTCCAGTTTGCAGTACATCTCTGATAATTTTCCAATAATCTCAGATCCTTTCTCATTCTATCTGTTTTATCCTATGTCCGGGCGTAAAAAAGGTGATAGAAATGAATCTATCACCTTCTAATGACATATACTGTTATTTTCTGTGTTCATGTGTGAAAAGATGGTCCTGACAATATTCATAATTGCCGGCACATTTCGAACAATAACGGAATTCCAGATCCTCTCCGTCCTTTTCCGTTCTACCGCAAATTGCACAGCGATGATGAGTATTGTTAATTCCGGATACCTGCACCTTCTTATGATACGTCTTCCGCCGATGCACCTGTTTCGGTGAAAATCGGTTCCGGTTGCTTCCAAGGAAGAAAATAATAAAGTTCAGAAGCGATAACAACGCTGAAATACTGTTAGCCGGAAGCGCCATAATACCTGCCTGCAAAAGGGAGAACCACAAAGAGCTTCCTACCGGTACAATAAATCCTGCCGCAATAGTAATGGCAAAATAAGCTCCTTCAATGATTCCCAACCATTTTGCTTTGATCGGAATAATGAAAAAAAGTAAAAACTCCGCATCTGGAAACAATGCCACATACACGAAGAACAGGGACATATTTAAATAGAAAGAACCCATCTGAAAATTCATTCCAAAGATCAAATAAATCAACAGACATGCAATCACATGAAGCAGCATACCGGAAAAGAAATACAGATTAAACCGAAAAGCTCCCCACATATATTCCAATGTCTTTCCAATCATATAATACAAATACAATGCAAACAGTATAAAAAAATAACTGCTGTTCGGCGGCTGAATAATAAAAGTAAAAATTCTCCAGATCTGTCCGTGCAAAATCGCATTCGCATCCAATGCCAGATAATCAGTATATAACTGCGGTGACACAATATCAATTACAAAGCCTATAATATATAATATAATGACATAATACATCAAATTGGGAATAGCATATTTCCCGTATTTACGTTCCAGCTTATCCAGCCATTTCATAGATTATTCCTCCATAGAGTTTTCTGCCTCATGATAAAAAATATTATAATTTTTTGGCGTATATTTGTCAACGCGATTTCCTTTTGAATGCATCAAGGCTCTGCATAGTTACAGAATCTTTACAAAAACTTTATAGACATTCCCTGTTACTTCCAATATAATGTAGCATGTTTTAGACTAAGGAAAATGTAGACTCAAGGCGGATATACCGCCAGGAATAGGAATGATCGTATGAACAAATGTTACAGACTTGGAATTGATATTGGATCCACGACCGTGAAGATTGCGGTACTGGATGACGAGAACAAATTTTTATTTTCAGATTATGAACGGCATTTTGCCAATATTCAGGAGACCCTCGCAGATCTTCTGGAAAAAGCAGTAAACACTTTAGGACCTTTCCATATGTATCCGGTAATCACCGGATCCGGCGGGCTTACCCTGGCTCAGTATCTGGACGTACCTTTTGTGCAGGAAGTGGTTGCCGTTGCTGAGGCACTGCAGACTTATGCGCCAAAAACTGATGTTGCCATCGAACTGGGCGGTGAGGATGCAAAAATCATTTATTTTGAAGGCGGTAATGTGGAACAGCGTATGAACGGTATCTGTGCCGGAGGTACCGGTTCCTTCATCGATCAGATGGCATCTCTTCTTCAGACCGATGCCACAGGTCTGAATGAATATGCAAAACATTACCATTCTCTCTATTCAATTGCTGCCCGCTGCGGCGTATTTGCAAAGACGGATATTCAGCCGCTCATTAACGAAGGGGCAACAAAAGAGGATCTGTCTGCCTCTATTTTTCAGGCAGTTGTCAACCAGACCATCAGTGGACTTGCCTGTGGTAAGCCAATCCGCGGTCATGTTGCATTCTTAGGAGGACCTCTTCACTTTCTCTCTGAACTGCGTGAATGCTTTATCCGTACCCTGAAATTGGATGAGGAGCACACCATTATCCCCCAGTTTTCCCATCTGTTCGCAGCTTCCGGATCTGCCCTTCTCTCCAAGAAAGAAAAAGCAGTCTCCGCGGAGGACATGATCAAGCGCCTGCAATCTAAGATTCAGATTGCCTTTGAGGTGCAGCGTTTGGATCCGCTGTTCCACGATCAGAAAGAATTCGACGAGTTCAGTGAGCGTCATGCTCAGGCAAAAGTAGTGAAAAAGGATCTGTCCACCTACGAAGGAAACTGTTTCCTTGGTATTGATGCCGGTTCTACTACTACAAAAATTGCTCTGGTAGGTGAAGACGGATCTCTTCTGTACTCTTTCTACCACAATAATAACGGAAGCACTTTACATATCACCCTGGAAGCCCTGAAGGATCTCTTCTCCAAGCTTCCAAAAAAAGCACACATTGTCCGTTCCTGCTCAACCGGATACGGCGAGGCATTGGTGAAGGCAGCGCTCATGCTTGATGAAGGCGAAGTAGAGACCATCTCCCACTACTATGCTGCTCAGTTCTTCGATCCAAAGGTAGACTGCATTCTGGATATCGGCGGACAGGATATGAAATGTATCCGTATTAAAAATCATACGGTTGACAATGTACAGCTGAATGAGGCATGTTCCTCCGGCTGTGGTTCCTTCATTGAGACTTTTGCAAAATCCCTGAATCTTTCTATTCAGGATTTTGCTCAGGCTGCTCTTTTTGCAAAGAACCCCATCGACCTGGGAACCCGCTGTACGGTATTTATGAACTCCCGTGTAAAACAGGCACAGAAGGAAGGGGCTGGTGTAGACGATATCTCCGCCGGACTTGCTTACTCGGTTATCAAAAACGCTCTTTTCAAAGTAATCAAAGTATCCGATGCTTCTTCCCTTGGAAAGAATATCGTCGTACAGGGCGGTACTTTTTATAATAATGCAGTTCTGCGAAGCCTGGAGAAAATCGCAGACTGTCAGGTTACCCGTCCGGATATTGCCGGCATCATGGGTGCATTCGGTGCTGCCCTGATCGCAAGAGAGCGTTACGAAGGTCAGGAAACCACCATGCTCACCAAAGAGCAGATGGAAGAACTGCAGTATTCCACCTCCATGACCAAATGTCACGGATGTACCAACAACTGCCGTCTGACCATCAACAAATTCTCCGACGGCCGCCGCTATATTTCCGGCAACCGCTGTGAGCGTGGTCTGGGCAAAGAGAAAAAGAAAAATCCGGCTCCAAACCTGTTCGCTTACAAAAATGAGCGGCTCTTCTCCTATGAGCCGCTCAGTGATACCGACGCCACCCGTGGATTGGTCGGCATCCCGCGTGTGTTGAACATGTATGAGAACTATCCGTTCTGGTTTACTTTCTTCACAAAATTAAAGTACCGGGTTGTTCTTTCCCCCATGTCCACCCACGAGCTTTATGAACAGGGAATCGAATCCATCCCCAGTGAGTCCGAGTGTTATCCGGCTAAATTGGCTCACGGACATGTAAAATGGCTTCTGCAGCACAATATTCCATTTATTTTCTATCCCTGCATTCCTTATGAGCGCTCGGAGTTCAAGGATGCCAACAATCATTACAACTGCCCGATTGTTACTTCCTATGCGGAAAATATTAAAAATAACATGGAAGAACTGAAATCCGACCGTTACGATTTCCGGAATCCCTTCTTAAGTTTTGAAAGTCTGGAGATCATGACCAATCGTCTGGTAGAAGAATTCTCCGGTGAAAAAGGCATGACTGCCCAGGAGATCACCGATGCTGCCAAAGCTGCATGGGAAGAGCTCCGTCAGGCAAGACTTGATATCTGCCAGAAAGGGGAGGAAACCCTTAAATGGATAGAAGAACATCATGCACATGGTATTGTTCTGGCAGGCCGTCCGTATCACGTAGATAATGAGATCAATCACGGTATTCCGGAACTGATCAACAGCTATGGCATGGCCGTGCTCACCGAGGACAGCGTCTCCCACATTCATGAAGAGGACCGTCCACTTCGAGTGATGGATCAGTGGATGTACCATTCCCGTCTGTATGCAGCTGCTGATTTTGTAAAGACCAGAGAGGATCTGGATCTCATCCAGCTTAACTCCTTCGGTTGCGGTCTGGACGCCGTTACCACCGATCAGGTCAACGAGATCCTTACTAATTCAGGTAAGATCTACACCTGCCTGAAGATTGATGAAGTCAACAACCTGGGTGCTGCACGTATCCGTGTCCGTTCCCTGCTGGCTGCCATCCGTGTCCGTGAAAAAAATAAAGAAAAGAGAACCATCGTATCTTCTGCTTATAAGCGTGTAGTATTTACCGAGGAAATGAAAAAAGAATATACCATTCTCTGCCCGGATATGTCACCGATTCATTTTAATCTGTTGGAAGCTGCATTCCGTTCCTGTGGATATAAGATCGACGTACTGCCCCGTGCAGACCGCACTGCAGTAGACCTCGGATTAAAATATGTAAATAATGACGCCTGCTATCCGTCCCTCTTAGTGATCGGACAGATTATGGAAGCGGTTTTGTCCGGAAAATATGACCTGACCAAAACAGCGATCCTCATTTCCCAGACTGGAGGTGGCTGCCGTGCATCCAACTACATCGGTTTTATCCGCCGTGCGCTGGAAAAAGCAGGATATCCGAATATTCCGGTTATCTCCATCAACTTAAGCGGCCTGGAGAAAAACCCGGGATTCAAATATACACCGGAAATGCTGTTCAAGGGACTATATGCACTGGTATTTGGTGACCTCTTCATGAAAGTTGTCTACCATACCCGCCCTTATGAGCTGGTTCCGGGCGAGACCAACAAGACCTACGAACGTCTCAATGGACGCTGCAAGGCATTTCTCATGAAAAAACATCCGTCATGGAGTGGCTTTAAACAGCTGTGCAATCAGATTGTAGATGAATTTGACCATATCCTTGTTACAGAAGAACAGAAGCCTCGTGTCGGTATTGTCGGCGAGATTCTCGTTAAGTTCTCTCCGTCCGCCAACAATGGACTGGTAGACCTGCTGGAGTCTGAAGGTGCCGAAGCTGTTGTCCCGGATCTGATGGACTTCCTGCTCTACTGCTTCAAGAACACCGAGTTCAAGGCACAGTACCTGGGCAAGAAGAAAATGACTGCCCGCATGGGACGCCTTGGTATCAAAGCACTGGAATTCTTCCGGAGTCCGGCAGACAAGGCACTCCGAAAGAGCACTCACTTCTCTCCGGCTTCCAATATTGACCATATGGCTGATATGGCATCTGAGATCGTATCTCTTGGAAACCAGACTGGTGAGGGATGGTTCCTGACCGCAGAGATGCTGGAGCTCATCGAAAATGATACGCCGAACATCGTCTGCACCCAGCCCTTTGCCTGCCTGCCGAACCACATTGTAGGTAAGGGAGTTATTAAAGAACTGCGGCACCGTCATCCGGATTCCAATATCGTCGCTATCGACTACGATCCGGGTGCCAGTGAAGTCAACCAGCTGAACCGTATCAAACTGATGCTCAGTACCGCTTATAAAAACCTGAAACGTGAAAAAGAGGCGTAAATTATACTAGCCGTCAGGAGCACCACTGTATATAAGGCTCATATGAAGCATATCGGATCATCATGTCAAAAAAACGGCCAGAGCGAACACTTTTTTGTTCGCTCTGGCCGAATTCTTTTTGAAACTATCGTAATTTACTCTTCAAACGGGATAACTGCTCCGTCATATTTCTCATTGATAAAGTTCTTGATCTCATCAGATTTCAGAACATCTACCAGTGCTTTCACACCTTCGTTATTCTCATTTCCTTCTTTCACAACAACTACATTTACATAAGTCTTTGCTGCTTCGGAATCAGATTTCTCATAAGCAAGTGCATCTTTACCTACAGAGAAGCCTGCCTGCAATGCGTAGTTTCCGTTCAGGACTACGTAAGCAACTTCGTCTACAACTCTGGCTACAGACTCTGCTGCCAGTTCTTCGATCTTGATGTTATGCGGGTTCTCAGCGATGTCATTAACGGTTGCTTCCAGACCTGCGCCATCTTTCAGAGTGATGATGCCGTTATCCTGCAGAAGCAGAAGAGCACGTGCCTCGTTGGTAGTATCGTTCGGTACTGCGATGGTGTCACCGTCTGCAATGTCATCAAGGCTTGCTTTGGTTCCCGGATAAATTCCGAACGGCTCGTAATGGATTTTACCAACCTCTACCAGATGAGTTCCTTTCTCTGCATTGAAGCTGTCCAGATACGGTACATGCTGGAAATAGTTTGCATCCATCTCGCCACTCTCTACTACCTCATTCGGAAGTACATAATCATCGAACTCAGTAACTTCCAGATCCCATCCCTGCTCAGCCAGGATCGGTTTTGCTGCTGCCAGAATTTCAGCATGCGGGGTAGCGGAAGCTGCTACGGTAATGGTTCCCTTTGTCTCAGTTGCTGCTGCATCAGCGCTGTCGTCTGCTGCATCCGTTTCCTCTGCTGCTGCATCGTCGGTGGTTTCTTCCGTAGCCTCAGAAGCTGCTGCGTTTTCCTCCGTTTTGCTGCTGCCGCATCCAGTCAGCACGCCAACTGCGAGCACACCTGCAAGAACACCTGCTAAAACTTTTCTTTTCATAATTTTTTCCTCACTTTCTTTTTATCTGGAACTGCGTTTGCAGTCTCATTCCTATTTATTTTCTGTGGTCAAATTTATCGGCAGTCTTCATTCCAATGGTCTGGAAAATCTGGAACAGAACTACCAGCAGCACAACGGTTACAATCATGATATCCGTCTGCCATCTGGTATAACCATATCGAATGGCGATAGCTCCCAGGCCTCCGCCTCCGACAGCTCCTGACATAGCAGAATATCCAAGAATCGTTCCAAGGGAAATAGTTGCTCCTACCAGAAGGGAAGTTCTCGCCTCCACCAGCAATACTTTTGTTACAATATCAAAATCTGAAGCTCCCATAGATCTGGCTGCCTCGATGACTCCTGCATCTACTTCTTTTAAAGAAGACTCCACCATACGTGCAATATATGGTGCGGCTGCCACTACCAACGGTACGATGGTCGCAGTGGAACCATAGCTCTTTCCTACCAGAAACTTGGTAAATGGAATGAGCAGAACCAGTAAAATAATGAACGGAATACTTCGCACGATATTCACGATCACATCTAAAATCTTGTAAATGAACGAATTCGGCCGGATACCGTCTTTATCGGAAACGGTAAGAACAATTCCCATGGGAAGTCCGATAATGTAACCGGCAATCGTGGATACCAACGTCATATAAAGGGTTTCGCCGATTCCGGCAATAATCATATTCGTTACTTCACTACTCCACATCACCTGTCACCTCCTCGATCTCCAATCCATGCTCTTTTAAATATTCTTCCATATCAATCTGCAGATGTCTGTCATCCGGCAGTCCAAGGATCATTTCTCCCTTGGCAACACCGCCAACATTTTTTGTGTCCGCCCGCAAAATATTAACCGGAGTACCAAACTTCAGGATCATATTGGCAATCACCGGTTCAAAAGCTGAGTTCTCGGAAAATACAATTCGCAGTTTCCGGTCACTCTGAATTCGCTCCATCTGAACAGCCACAGCTCCTTCGGTTCTCACATCACTCTCAGGCAGATCCTTAAGAATCAGCTCCTTGGCTGCCTTGGACTTTGGATGACTGAAAATCTCTTCCACCAAACCATTTTCCACCAGTTCACCATGTTCAATAATGGCTACCCGATTACAGATTTCCCGGATAACGGACATCTGGTGGGTAATGATAACAATGGTAATTCCAAACTGCTCATTAATCTGCTTTAACAGCTCCAGAATAGAAGCCGTTGTCTGCGGATCCAGCGCACTGGTTGCCTCATCACAGAGGAGGATTTTCGGATTGGATGCCAGTGCTCTCGCAATAGCTACCCTCTGCTTCTGTCCACCTGACAGCTGTGCCGGAAATGCTTTTTCCTTCTCTTCCAGTCCCACAGTCTTCAAAAGTTCCTTTGCCCTAACCTTTGCATCCTTCTTCTTCACACCCTGAATCAGCAGCGGGAAACAGATATTATCAATGACATTTTTCTGCATCAGCAGATTAAAATGCTGGAAAATCATTGCAATGTCACTGCGCTGCTTTCTCAGTTCTTTTTCATTTAATGCACCCAGATCTCTGCCTTCAATCAATACCTGACCGTCCGTAGGCCGCTCCAGGAAGTTCAGACATCGTACCAGAGTACTCTTTCCTGCACCGGACATTCCGATAATTCCGTAAATATCTCCCTTCTCAATCGTAAGGTTGATATCCCGCAGCGCATCCACATGCATACCTTTTTGCTCGAAGGTCTTCGACAAATGTTTTACTTCTATCTCCGTCATAACGTTCCTCTCTTTACTCCACAAAAAAGGAACCATCTGCGTGATGATTCCTTGTTGATCTATTCTTTATCTTGCAAAATCAAACCGAAGCATCCGACGCAGCTTTTCTTTTTTTCATAACAAAACACATGTCCATGGATTTACACATGCACATTTTTCCGGTCATCATACAAGTCTTCATTGTGCTGGTCTTCATTATTTCGGTTCTCCTTTCTCGTTTTTATAACGCATATTATAACAAAGTTTTCCAGAAAGTGTTAATATGAGAAACCTTGGATTCGTTATAGGGTGATCCTATAGCAAAATAACTTTTTTCTTATACTTCTTCAACTCTTCAATGTAAATTTCCCCGATAGGACTGATCTTCACTCCTTTTCGTTTCAGATAGCCAATCCGCATTTTTTCCGTCTCTTTCAAAGGGATCGCCATATAATCATCCCCGTTCAAGTCCTCGCAAATGATGCCGGAACACAGGGTGTAGGCATTCAGGCCTCTCATTAGGTTCAGAAGCGTGGCACGGTCATTGGCCTTAATGAGACGACGATAATCATAGGTACTCTTCATCTCTTCCGCCAGATAAAGGGAATTATTCTTTCCCTGGTCAAATGACAGGCATGGATACTCGTCCAGTTCTTCCATGCTGATCACCTGCTGCCCCGCCAGCGGATGTCCGGACCAGAGGTACACGAAGGTATCACTCTGAAACAGTTCCACAAATTCCAGTCCATTTTCCCGGAACATTTTATTCAGTACTTTCTCGTTAAAATCATTCTGATAAAGAACACCGATCTCACTTTTAAAATTCTTTACATTTTCAATGACACTGGTGGTCGTCGTCTCGTGGACCGCAAACTCATATTGCTCCATGCCTGTCTTTTTCACGGTCTCCACAAATGCCTGCACTGCAAAGGTATAGTGCTGGGTAGATACACTGAATTTCTCTTTTGTTTTTTTGTCAATGTATTTAGATTTCAGAAGTCCGAACTGCTCCGTCACCTGCCGGGCGTATCCCAGAAATTCCTCTCCTTCCGGTGTGATCACAATTCCCCGGTTGGAACGCAGGAAAATATCAAATCCAAGCTCCGTCTCCAGCTCCCGAATCGTCTCCGACAGACTCGGCTGAGAAATGAAAAGCTGCTTGGATGCCTCATTGATAGAATTGCAGTCCGCAATCGTCAGGGCGTATTTTAACTGTTGAAGAGTCATAGTTTTCTCCTAAATCAATGTATATTGCATCCATTCATAATGCAGCATGGAACCTTCCACGATCTCCGGTGGCAGCAGCGCTCTCGCTACCATTTTCAATTCCTCCTCCGGTTCATCCGTTCTTCTCAAATGTGCATAATCACCATCGATGCGCTCTACAATATAATCACAGACTAACATACGCTTAGCCCTCCTTATTTATAATGTCAGTGTCTGTCTGCTGCCTGTACAAATTGTTCATGTGTCGCAATGATCGCCTCTTTCTGTTTTGTTTCCACTCTTAGTTGTATTTTATATAATTATCTGCTATATTATAGACGGTACTACCAGAAAACGGTAGGCGGTTAGTCCTTTTTACAGAGCACTGTGACCTCTGATGATATAGAAATCCAGCTGGAAATCTTTGATGCGGAGGACTTGCTCATGCTGACCATTGATAACCTCATTGGCATTATTTGCCTTTGTGCGACTTTTTATAGTCTTGGTTATTCACGTGGCTTACGTGATTCCAAGACACAAAAATAACCGCCCGGTCCTGAGAAAACTTGGCGGTTATTTTTATAACTAACATATTTCAGGACTAACCGTCTATCGGTAGTACCTTTTAATATTATACTAACATTCAACCGCTCTTATGTCAAATGTATTCTGATCAGATTTCCTAAAGCAAATCTGAGTTTTACATCCTTCAAAACTTACAAGACTCTCAAACCCTTGCTTCACCCAGGTCACTTTCCTGTATGTTTTACATCCTTCAAAACTTACAAGACTCTCAAACGGGATAGATGATCTATTGGCGACAGGCGTTTTACATCCTTCAAAACTTACAAGACTCTCAAACATTTGATGTACACAACCGAGTATAGTAACAGTTTTACATCCTTCAAAACTTACAAGACTCTCAAACGTATATCCGTAAAGTGTTGGATGCTTATCCGTTTTACATCCTTCAAAACTTACAAGACTCTCAAACTCCTATCCTTTTCGCCCCGTTCTCCCCTCGTTTTACATCCTTCAAAACTTACAAGACTCTCAAACATATATTTGGTATGCAAACATACTTGGTGTGTTTTACATCCTTCAAAACTTACAAGACTCTCAAACTTGCAGGATTATCTATCGAGAACATGAACAGTTTTACATCCTTCAAAACTTACAAGACTCTCAAACCTCAAATTCAATTTCAGATTCTCTCCGAGCTTAACACCGTGACTGGTGCTGTAAGTTTATTCCAAATTGATTATACAATAATCTTGATCGATAATACATGTTTTTTCGCAGTTCAGTTTCGTTTTTTGCACATTTTCTAATAACACCATCGATATTTTTTCATAAAATGCAAACTGATACAATTGTTCCAGCTCTTCATCTTGTAAATACGTTTTCAAATTTATAAAAAAGACTACCTCTATCCTGCACAGCTGGTGTAATAACTTTAAATATTCCACAATCCGTTCCAGTAAATTATTACTTTCTGTTTCAAGCCTGACATTATATGCTTTCAATAAATTGGGAATATTTTCTTCAAGGTCAAATGTGACATGATAAGGTACTTTTAGGCTTATTTCTTCCAGATATGAAATAAGTTTTGCATGAATCTCTCCTGTTTCTATTACCAATTGATCCAATGTTTCCGCACATAATTCCTGATAAAGTTTTTGCATAATTCTTCGTTCATTCGGATCAATCGTAAATGGATTTACAATAATCTCCGACATTTTTGAAAATGATAAAATTTTATCATTTTCAGACAGAAGAATCTTTCCATCTCCATCCTGTTTTTCTTTGTATAAAGTCTCAATCAGTTTAGAAAAGAAAGACGGTGATTCCGCTATCAGAACATAGATCTGATTTTCTGATAATTCTATCTCTATCCCATATTCCATATACGTTAATTTCACAAAATCACCAGCCTTTCATCCGAATTTAACACATCTGTTTTACACGTTCCAACAATATATTCCATTTTCGCATATTGTTTTTCGGTCACTCTTAACACCTGTACAAGTCCCGATTGAGGTTTATTCTTACGAACATTTTCTACAATCGCATCCCCCACTGTCGGATTCTGGGCAAGTTTACAGTATACGGATTCCTGAAGCATAAGGAATCCGTTTTTAATCAAATATTTTCGAAATGACTGATAAACTCTCCGGTCTTCTGCGGTTGTGACTGGAAGATCAAAAAACACTAATATTCTCATATATTTATAACTCATACTGGTAAAATTTTATCAAAGAAATATCGTTGGAACTCAATGCATCAAAAATACTTTTGCAATAAATCTTAATTGCATTGCTGACATACTCTTTTCTTCCGGCGATTAGAACCTCATTTTGCAGAATCTCCAGAATCGTTCGCTTTTCTTCCGATTCAAATTTTTGCGGCATCATATTTTTCACCTGCTGATCAACAATGCTGCGAAATGGCTTCATCAAATCAGAACCCAAATTAAATTGATTGAACATATTATTATGAAACAGACCAATTTGCGTAATATATCCATTCATCACGATTTCTCGATTGAATGCAGACAATAGAATTCCATATCCATAATTCAATGCCGCATTGATACTGTTTTCTTCCGTTCTAGTGAAATCCATTCCAAACAATGCATTAAAATAAACTTTTGCTGCATGTCCTTCCCGGTTTGTCGCATCTCCGTATTCTATCTCTTCTATATATTTTCGTAAAAGTTTTGCTTCTGATTTTCCATATTGATCTAATGTATCTGCCTGTTTTCGAATCTTTTCTGTAACAATTTCTGTCCAGATTACCATTTTCTCCTGTTCGCTCCACTTTATCTGCTCACGTATTTTGGCACTGGTATCGTGGCTCCCATAATATGGAAGTAATTCCGAAGATGGGTTTCTTTTTTCATCACAGAAAATTACTTTTATTTTCTTTTTCATCAATTCATTCAGAAGTGCTGCTGTCAAAGAAACTGCTGTCGATTCGATTATCAATATGGATATCTCGCTGATATGTACTTTTACCGTTACATCTTTTCTGACAACAAGATATCCTAATTGATAATCCAGCTTTGCACTGCTTGACACAACAACCGTACGCCAACTCATACTGTCAGCAGGTCTACCTGCTTTTCATACAGACCTGTTACCGATTGATGAATTATTTTAAATTCTTTAAAATTTGAAATTGTTTTATTTACTTTCATAGTACCATCAGTCACTGTTCCACCTATAAGTGTAAGATCTGTTGTTTCCCCGCCTATTCTACTTAGATTAAATACTTTCAATAATAGTTTTTTTTGTTCAGATAAATCAAGGGTATAAAATCGCTCTCTTCCTTTTTCTAATTTCTCTCCTATCGGATTTTGTCTTTTGGCATAAATACCTTTTGTATGCTTTTCGCATAAAATACTATATAACTCGCAATTTTTTTCTCTTGTAATCGCATCATCCTCCATCTCTTTTTCCAGCTTTTTAATATAATTAATCCATTCCTGTCGCAAGCAAAGCTGTACTGCATTACACACTCCAATTCGATTATCTGTTTTTCTAGCTAAATAATATAAATATCCATCCTTTTTCACCAATGACCATTTAAGTATTTTTCTCACCCGGATATCCGGATTTACAAGTCCAAGTACATTTTTGCAATAAACTTCCAGTTGCAACGGATCTTTTTCTATCCGCTCTTTCCAATAAATAGGTATTGATTCTAATGTTCTTACCCTTTTTTTCTTCAAATCATGTTCCACTAAAATAAAATATGCAATTTTTATATCCCCAAATCCACCATATTTTGTAATATCTTGCAGTTTAAAATCTGATTCTTTCTGTGGAATATATCCATCTTTTTTTGCTTTTTTCACTCCACATACTTGATTTGTCAATTTTCCGGTTCCCTCAAAACTAAGTCTTGTCAAAAGCGGTGTATTCTTTGCCATCGTCTGACGTACAATGTCAATCGTAGCTTTCTGCCCGTTTTCCGGTTTTGCAATCCAAGCAACTTCTTCATTTCTTACCACATTCCAGTCAAATACTCTGCTCAGATTATAAGATTCCCTCTTTTTCACAAAATTGATGGGATTGTTGGTGAATTTCGTATAATATACATTTCCAACCACAATATTCAAATATGCATCCTGTGCATGGTGAAAATCATTTACAACACGTGATTTCAAAAGTTTATATTGATTTCGGAAATCAGATACATTTCTCGCCTTTGCATACACAATTGTTGTATCTGGCAAAACTTCTTTCAAAATGCTGGCTACACCTTTGGTTCCCTGGCTTGTCTCTACCAGCTGTCTGGCAATGAATCCGGCTTTCTGTTCGTCTGTAAATGGATCTCTTCCTGTCAATCTCCGGAACTTCTCGTCATTTATCAATTTCTGATGATGAAGTTCTTTCCAGAAAGGAAGCTGTTTGTTATAAATGGATTCTTCCAGTGGATAATTATCACTCTTATGGGCATTTTTCTGCTTCTCCACCAGAACCATATTATTTTCCAGATTATCATCTTTTACGTAATGTCTTGGATAAATATGGTCGATATCATATAAATTATTATCAAATAACCGGCTTAGATCAATCGGTTTTCCAGTGTACATGCATCTTCCTCTCTGTGTCAGATACAGATACATTTTTTTACTGCGGATGGTTCCTGACTGCTCTGCATTTTCAATTACTTTCTTCCAGTCCTGATCCTCTGCTTTTATATTCTTGTACAATTCAATGAATTTTTTTGTTCTGGAATCTTTCATCACATTCTTTTCGCCGTCTTCTCTTGTCATTTCAACAAACAGACGCTTTGGTGACTGTCCCATCACTTTTTCAATTTCTCTTAATACCAGTACTGTCTGCCAGATCATTCGCTTAACAGGCGCAGAAAAATAATATCCTTCTAAATCTTCCGGTCGAATCTCCGCCAGAGATTTTTCCAGTTTTTCCTGGAGGCCTTCCAATTCACTGCTGTATGTGTATTTATCTTTCGCCAGCAGTTCCATAAGATTATCATTTGTTTCCCACATCATACGGATTAATGACATTGCCTCGCCTGTATCTTTTCTGCATCCATATAATTCCAGAAAACTTTTTGAAAGATTTCCCCAATCTTTGAATTTAAATCCAAGAATTCTTTTTATCTGTTCTTTTGTAAGAATATCACCATAATTTTCTTCCAGTTGCTCTTTCAAAAAATGCCTGGAATCTCCATAAACTGTACACCAGAATATGATTTTCTCAACCATCTTTTTACAGAAATCTTCCTGCATCTGATCACCAAAAATTGCCTTGAACTTTCCATAGGAACTAAGTGAACTGTTTATAGAATCCATCATGCCTGTGAGTTCATCTTCTGCACCGTCCTGAAGGATTCCACAACCTTTTAAGTAGTTAATGATCGATTTTTTAGAAACTTTCTTTCCTCTTTCAAACAGTTCCCCGTACATTTTCTGTTTTGCTTCTACTGGCAACTTTTCATTTCTAACCTTCAGATTATTCAATTCATTTAAGACGCAAAAGCTTTCATATTCCAGAGAAGCTTTTGGCAGCACCTGCTCTCCATTCATATAGCTACATCGACGAACCATACGTGAAATAAATGCTTCAGACGTTTTCTTTGTATCGATTTTCTGCTCCAGATTCCATGGAAAAACTTTTCCCTCTTCTTTTCTCACTACCCAGCCGTTTCCACCATTTTTCGCACTTTGAGTAGACACCGGTCCAATATAATATGGAATCTGGAATGTAAACAACTGAAGAATACGTTCTGAAACTGTCAGATTATTTTCATCTTTCTCTTTTAAAAAAGGAAGGTAAATTTCTGCATTATTCAAAATCTTTTTCATTTCTTTGGCATGAATCTGATTTGGAATCACACCATTCGAAGATGTCATCTGTTTGGACAGAAAATGATCTTTTTCAATTTCTTCCAATATGTAAACACAATCTTTATCGTCCTTTGGAAAATCTTTTAGCATCTTTTTCAGAGTCGTATATAATGCATCTTTTGTACGCTCTGACATATTCCTGCGCTCTTTTTTTCCGTTGTTCACTGACTGCACATATGCGCTGTAAGTAGCTTTTTCCGTACTCCGAAATAAAAAATTATATTGTTCTTGTGTTCCATACCTTTTCACAACTTTTTTTAGTATTCGGAGATCCTTTTTATGCTTTTCATATTCCTCCACTCTCGCTTCAGAAAGGTAATCATGGGCACCCATAATTTGATTTAACACTGCCGAATCATATAATTCTTTCATGCAAAGAATGAGTTCAAATTTTTCCTCTCCTAAAGCATCCGCCAGTTCTCCTGCTTTTTCATCAAATCCGCTGTCTGAAAAATTAACTTTGATATTTTTATCAAAATCCTCCGATACATGAGTTCCATACATTGCCTTTACACCTTTGTCGAGTCCCAGTACACATTCCAGCAATGCCGTTTCCTGCTTTTGTTTTTTATCAATATGAAGCAGCTCCGCTAATCTTTCTGACTTTTTCTTTCTGGAAAGATCCTGTGCACACATCACACTTTGGAATTCTTCTTCATCAAATACAGTTGGAAAATCCAGCTCTAACAAATCTTTGACCTGGTTCACAAAATCATGATAAATGTCCATCATTTTTCTGTTTTCACCATCGATTCCAAGAGATACATTTAAAAAATGTCCTCTGTGTTTATACATGTTTAACAGAGCCAGATATACCAATCTGACGTCATGTGGCTCCTTTGATTCTAATAACTCATTACGAAGATGATAAATCGTTGGATAGTCTCGGAAATATTCTTTATCCGTATAATCTTTATCTGCAAAAATTCCATATTTATCCTTTACCACATCATCTTTATCTTCCAGAAAATATTTACTGTTATTCAGTCTTTGAAGAAAATTGGGATCCACTTTTACAAGTTCATCATGAAAATAATCCTTCAATAGACCGATTCTTGCCACTTCTCTCTGTCTTCGTCTTCTACTGACACGAAATGTACGCCTGGCTTCTGCAGTCTCTGCTTCATCAAATTCACGAATACCCCACATATCTTTTCCGTGTTTTTTCATCAGATGATAATTTTCATCCGTTACTGCCCAGCCGACTGAAGATGTTCCAAGATCCAGTCCTATGTAATATGCCATATTTGTTGCTCCTTTTCTCCTTGCATATTTTTATTTTATCTATTGATTTTTCTTTAAAGCATTGATAAAATATAACCAAACTTACAAGACGAGTGCAAATAAGGTTAATCCGAATCCGTCGTAAGACTCTACATGGTGTAGAACCAAAAAGATCTGGCAACAGGTCTTTTTTGTTTGTTAGCACAATAACTCTATCACCATATTTTTACTATATTTTATCATATATTTCTTTGAATATATAGCATTTTTCACAAACAAGAAATCGAGGTGTTTTATTTGACTGAAAATACAACTACCCAGCACGACCAGTACTATGAGATGGCCAACGCCCCGGTCAATCGGATCATTCCGAAACTGGCAGTTCCTACTATCATCAGCATGCTGGTGACTTCTATTTACAACATGGCCGATACGTTTTTCGTAAGCCAGCTGGGAACCAGTGCTTCTGGTGCCATAGGCATTGTCTTCTCTGCCATGGCAATTATCCAGGCGCTGTCCTTCATGGTAGGAATGGGAAGCGGCAACTTCATAGCCCGATCCATCGGTGCCGGAAAGCGGGAACTGGCAGAACAAGTTGCATCTGTAGCTTTTTTTACAGGGTTAATCATCGGACTTCTGATTGCAGTTTTCGGTAACCTGAGCCTCAGAAATATTGTCTACTTTCTGGGGGCTACCGAGACCATTGCTCCTTTCGCGGAAGATTACGCTCGTTACATTTTCATGGCTGCACCTTTTATGGTATGTTCTTTTATCATGAACAATCTGCTGCGTTTCCAGGGAAAAGCGTTATTCTCCATGATCGGAATTACAACCGGTGGTATTTTAAATATTTTTCTGGATCCCATCTTTATCTTCGGTCTTGGACTTGGAACTTCCGGTGCAGCACTGGCTACTGCGTTATCCCAGATAATCAGTTTCTGTATCCTGTTTTTTATGTGTAATACAAAAAAAGAATGCATTACCATTCTTCCACAAAACTTCCGTCCAACGATAAATATTTACCAGAATATTATTTATGGTGGAATTCCTTCTCTGGGACGTCAGGGAATCGCCAGCGTGGCAACTATCATCATGAACATCATGGCTCATCCCTACGGAGACGCAGCGATTGCTGCCATGTCTATTGTCAGTCGTTTTATGATGTTCATCAATTCGGCCATCATCGGATTCGGTCAGGGATTTCAGCCAGTCTGCAGCTTTTGCTTTGGTGCAAAGATGTATGCCCGTGTCAAAGAGGCCTGCTGGTTCTGTATCAAAGTCAGCACTGCAATCCTGCTGGTTTTCTGCGTTACCGGTTTTACTTTCTCCGGGCATATCATTGAACTATTTCGAAAGGGAGACGCTGATGTTATCCGCATTGGTACGTTAGCTTTGAGATTGCAGCTTATGACACTTCCGTTACAAGGTGTGATTATTATGGGAAATATGATGCCCCAGTCTATCGGCTACGGCATCCGTGCCACACTGGTTTCCATCGGCCGCCAGGGACTCTTCCTGATCCCGGCACTCCTGATCCTGACGCCGGTCATGGGGCTTCTGGGCATTCAGATTGCTCAACCCATTGCTGATATCTGCACCTTCTTCCTTGCAGCCTTCGTCATGAAAGGCATTTTCAGGGAAATGGGGCAATAAAAAAATGACATAAGAAAAGCGTATTCCTGATCCCCATGAATCGTTGGAATACGCTTTTTATTTTATCTGTCTATTTACGCTTCGTGATCTTTCAGATACGCTTTTCTTCCATCATCATAAAGATTATTACCCTCACTGTCAATAATAACAACCAACGGCATATCTTCTACATACAATTTTCTGAGAGCTTCTGCACCCAAATCCTCATATGCGATCAGTTCGCATTTCTTGATACATTTTGCCAGCAGTGCTCCGGCTCCGCCAATGGCTCCAAAATATACGCCGCTATATTTTTTCATGGCATCCACTACTTCCGGAAGTCTTGCTCCTTTTCCGATCATACCGCGGGCACCTACCGACATCATGGTTGGTGCATAGGCATCCATACGTCCGCTGGTGGTCGGTCCTGCACTTCCAATGACCTGTCCTGGTTTCGCCGGTGTAGGACCTACATAATAAATCGTCGCATCCGTAGGATCAAAGGGAAGTTTCTCGCCTCTTGCAAGAGCTTCGCACATTCTCTTATGTCCTGCATCACGGGACGTATAGATGGTGCCGGTCAGGAGAACGCTGTCCCCTGCATGCAGGGTCTTTGCCAGTTCTTCCGTCAATGGTAATGTAATCTTTCTTGCTGCCATCTAAATCACCTCCGTCTTATGGCGTGTCACATGACAGTTGATATTGACTGCACAGGGCATACCTGCAATATGGGTCGGTAAAGTCTCGATATTCAGTCCGATCGCCGTGATCTTTCCTCCAAAGCCCTGGGGTCCGATACCAAGCCTATTAATCTTCTCCAGCATCTCTTTTTCCAGATCTGCATAGAAGGGATCCGGATTTTCAGAATCCAGCGGACGCATCAAAGCTTTCTTAGCCAGAAGCGCACATTTATCAAAGGTTCCTCCAATTCCAACACCGACCACCATAGGCGGGCAGGGATTCGGGCCTGCGGTTTCTACGACTTCCAGGATAAAATCCTTGATTCCCTGAAGTCCTGCTGAAGGCTTGAACATACGGATCATGCTCATATTTTCGCTGCCAAAGCCCTTCGGGCCGACAGTCACTTTGATCTTGTCACCAGGCACAATCTCTGTATAGAGCATAGCCGGCGTATTGTCTCCGGTATTGCCTCTGCGTACCGGATCTTTTACTACGGATTTTCGTAAATATCCTTTATCATAACCTCTGCGGACACCTTCATCAATTGCTTCTGCAAGATCTCCACCTGTCAGATGTACATCCTGTCCAATCTCCAGGAACACACAGGCCATACCTGTATCCTGACAAATCGGTACATTTTCGGCATCTGCAATCTTATAATTTTCAATGATATTATCGAGTACCCCCTGGGCAATCTCCCCGTCTTCACAGGCGCGGCAATGTTCAATGGCACATTTCACATCGGACGGAAGATGCTCATTTGCCTCGATGCACAGTCTCTCGACCACATCCGTGAGCTGACTGACATTTACTTCACGTATCATGACAAACCTCCTCTTATGGAACTTTTTATCTATTGTAACACGGACAGACACAGGATACAAATCCCCGATGTCTGTCCGTTCTATATTAATTCTTACCGCTCATGTCTCGCATAATTCGGCAGAAGCATTGGTGACATTTTTCCTGTATGAATGTCTGCCTGCTCCAATTCATTTTCATAATGATAAATATGATCCAGATTCAGCTTTCCAAGCTCGACATCCTTGCATTTTGCTGCTGCTTTTTTACCCGCATTACGGCCAAATACGATCACATCCAGCAATGAGTTGCCCATCAGTCGGTTGGTTCCATGAATTCCGCCTGCTGCCTCTCCTGCAACCAGAAGGTTCGGGATTTCTTTTGTAAATCCATCTCCATTGATCTCAAGTCCTCCATTCTGATAATGAAGGGTCGGATAGATCACGATCGGCACTTTTCTCATATCAATTCCGTAATTCATATACATACGGAACATGGCCGGGATACGTTTTTCAATCGTTCCTTCTCCTCCAAGGATCTCAATCATCGGAGTATCCAGCCATACACCTTTGAGTCCGCCCGGAACTTCTACACCACGGCCTTCTCTGCACTCCCGGATAACACCGGAAGCATTCACATCACGGGTCTCCAGCGGATGAATATACGCTTCGCCCTCAGCATTGACCAGCTGAGCACCGACAGAACGTACTTTTTCTGTTACCAGTGCACCAAGGATCTGAGAAGGATACACAGCTCCCGTCGGGTGATACTGAATAGAATCCTGATACAGCAATGCTGCACCGGCACGGTATCCTAACACCAGACCATCCGCTGTTGCTCCATAGTGGTTAGAAGTCGGGAAGCCCTGATAATGCATTCTTCCTGCACCACCGGTTGCGATCACGACTGTTTTGGCTCTTGCCACCAGATAATCACCGGTCTCCATATTCTGAAGAACGGCTCCGGCAACTTGTCCTTTTTCATCTTTTAAAAGTTCCACGGCGGAAGTAAATTCAACCACCGGAATTCCCAGGTTCAGAACTTCATCTCTGATGGTACGCATGATCTCAGATCCGGAATAATCCTTTGCTGCGTGCATTCTCTTTCTGGAAGTTCCGCCGCCGTGGGTGGTGATCATCGTTCCATCTGCCTCTTTATCAAACTCAACTCCCAGCTCATTGAGCCACTTGATCGCATCCGGTGCCTCCATAACCAGTCTCTTTACCAGCTCTGGTTTTGCCGCAAAATGTCCGCCGCCAAAACAATCCAGATAGTGCTGCACCGGAGAGTCATTCTCCTTGTCTGCTGCCTGGATTCCGCCTTCTGCCATCATTGTATTGGCATCGCCGATTCTGAGTTTGGTTACGATCATAACGTCTGCGCCTGCGTTATGTGCTTCAATGGCACAGGAAGAACCTGCTCCACCGCCGCCGATTACAAGCACATCCACATCATAATCAATTTTTGTAAGGTCAATCTTTTCATGAATCAGCCGACTCGTGGAATGCAGCATCTCTGCCAATTCCAACGGCGCTTTCTGACCTTTGTTCGGTCCGACCTTAATTTCTGCAAATGCATTGGGATTATAGTCTGGATGGAATTGTTTCAGAAGAGCATCTTTTTCCTCTGCTGTCAGTCGTCTCGGCTCCGTCTTCATACGCTCCGCTCTCGTCGCTTCTACCTTTCTGACCGATTCCATCATATTTTCCGGATATGGTGCATACATGTTTCATGCCCTCCTTATTTCTCGATATCTCTGTTGTTATAAAGTTCCTGCATCTCTGTGAGCGGCTTCTGCATAATCTGCTCAATCAGATCATCATAGGCTCCTTCATGAATTTCTTCCACACGTTTCGTCAGATGCTTTGCTTCCGGAGCAATGTATTTGCCGGTCAGACGTCTCGCCAGAAGTGCCACCATCGGATGAGAGATCTCTGCTGGACAACGTACAGAACAGCAGCCACAGCTGACGCAGTCAAAGGACTCTTCTGCACATTTCTCCAGTTCGCCTCTCTGTGCATAAGCAATATACTGCATAACATTCAGATCCTGGGTACAGGCTTTGGTACAGGCATTACAGCCGATACAGCTGTAAATCTCCGGATAAAGTTCCATCATCACCTGCTGGCCAGGCTTCAGATCATTGATATCATAAGTTCGTTTATCTGTCGGGAAGAAGGGAATGCTTGCCACATACATTCCTTCCTGTACCTGTGTCTGACAGGCCAGACAGGTCTTCAGCTCATTCTTTCCCTTGATTCTGTAAATGGTTGCACAGGCACCGCAGAAACCGTGGCGGCAGCCGCATCCTCTCTTTAATGTATATCCGGCATATTCCATGGCAGTCATAATGGTCAGATCTGCAGGAACACTGTATTTCTTACCGAAGAAATAGACATTTACCATATTTTCCATTTTTGTCATCCTTTCTCTAGTACTCCGCAGGCATCTCATCCAGTTCATCGCAGCGGAATACCGGACCGTCTTTGCACACGTATTTGGTTCCAATATTGCAGCGGCCGCATTTACCAACACCGCATTTCATCCGAAGCTCCAGTGTGGTGTAAACCTGGTCTCTGGAAAATCCAAGTTCTTCCAGTCCTGCAAGTACGAACTTGATCATAATAGGCGGCCCACATACAAGAGCTGTCTTGTCCGTATCAAATCCAATCTCTTTTAAATAGGTCGGAACGAACCCTACATGACCGTCCCAGCCTTCCTGCTCCCGGTCAATCGTCAGATACACATTGACATTCTCCGCTTTCATCCAGACTTCCTGTATTTCCTTTAACTGTACCAGGTCATCTGCCGAACGGGATCCGTATAAGATATCCACAGTTCCATAATCTGCCCGGTTGTCCAGTACGTAATTGATCACAGAACGAAGTGGTGCAAGTCCAATACCTCCGGCAATAAACAGCAGATTTTTACCTTTCAATTGATCCTCAACTGGAAAATGATTGCCATAAGGTCCGCGGACGGTAATCTCATCTCCCACTTCCAGACTGTGCAGCGTCTCTGTCAGGCTTCCGCATTTCTTGATACTAAACTCCTGATATTCTTTATTTGTCGGAGAGGAAGTAATAGAAAACATTCCCTCACTGACTCCTGGTACACACAACATGGCACACTGTCCAGGCATATGTTCAAATAATTTTCCACCCTCCGGAGCATTGACCCGGAACGTCTTTACATCCGGTGTCTCCTGGCGGATATCGGTGATCACTCCAACCTGAGGGATCAGCACATCTTCTGTATAATTTTTATGACAGGTACATTCGCTCATGCCTTTTCTCCCCCTTCTTTTTCAAATGCTTTGATCACTTTTACAATATTCAGGGCAGACGGACATTTTTCCACGCAGCGGCCACAGCCAACACAGGAATACATGCCGTTATTATTTGCAGGGAAATACACCAGCTTATGCATAAAGCGCTGACGAAATCTCTGCATCTGACTGGTACGATTATTGCCGTGTGCCATCATGGTGAAATCGGAATACATGCAGGAATCCCAGCAGCGGAACCTTTTCACCCCATGTCCCGTATCATAATCTTTGATATCATAGCACTGGCAGGTCGGGCATACAAAAGTGCAGGTACCACAAGCCAGACAAGGCTTATAAAGCTCCTCCCACAGTGGAGAGTCAAATCGTTTCTCTGTGGCATTTCCATCCCAGCCTTCCAGCGAAAGATGCGTATATGGAAGCTTTTCCACGATTTCGCGGATGTTATTCTTTTCCTGCTCAATCTTCTGTTCCTCTGATGCATCTGCTTCCGTGAGCAGCACTTTCACCTGTTCTGTGAGCAGCTCCCCTTTTTCCGTCAAAGCCTTCCAGTACAATTCTTCTCCTGCGAACCAGGCCGCCACATCTGCAGCCGGTTCTGCGCAGTCAATACCAAATACTTTGCAAAAACAGCTTTCCTCCGGCTCGTGACAGGCAATTGCCACCATAGTTCCATGTTTTCTTCTCGCTGCATAGAAACTATCCACCGGTTCTGCTAAAAATACCTGATCCAGTACCTTCACACCCTGTACATCACAGGCTCTCATGCCAAATACCGTAAATTTCTGCTCTTTTAACGCTTCCGGCTCTACTTTCAGCTTCCGGCCTTCCCGCTCACAGGTATAGAGATTTTCACTCTGGGGGAAGAAAATATCTTTCGGAGACTTTACGCTTTTTAATGTATCTATATCTACCTCGGCATCCTCAGACCAAGGACCAAAATTCACTTTTCCGGCAGATTTTACCGGTACATACAATTCCTGTTCTGCTGCAATGGCACGGAATAATGCCGTCAGATTTTCTTTTTTAATCTTATACATCCATTATCCCCTTTCTCCCACAATGCTGGGTTCCACATCATCAAATGTATAATTGGTCAGCGGACCTTTGCTGTCAGTATCTTCACCGGCCTGGTATTCGCCGTAAAACTGATCAATATCTTTGATAAATTTCCGATTGAACAGGTGAAGCGGAATTCCCTGGGGACAGACACGGCTGCACTCTCCACAGTCCGTACACCGGCCTGCCACATGGAAGGCACGGATAATGTGAAACATCTTTTCTTCAAAAGAATCACTGTTTGCTTTCTGGGCACTGTCAAATTTTGTGCTGTCAAACACACATTTTCTGCAGCTGCAGGCAGGACAGACATTTCGGCAGGCATTGCAGCGGATACATTTGCTCAGCTCTTTTTGGAAAAATGCAAATCTCTCTTCCGGGCTCATAGCCTCGATCATCTCTACCTCTGCAAAACGGTCTGCATCCTTGGTCTCTCTGGACTCACCGATCAGTTCATCGTAAATCTTGTGCTCTTTTCCTTTGCACACATGACAGCGGGATAACATGGCATCCTTATATTCTACTGTCTTCTCTCCATACAGGGTTTCCACCGTCAGTGTGTCTGCCTCATTTTCAATCTGGGCACCTTTGATATCTGTGATTCCCTTGATGCCTGTCTCGCGGATCTTTTCGATATCAAGCTTTCCTCTGCAGCCCACACCAATCATATATGCTTTTTCACGATCTACTCTGTGTTCTTTTATCAACTGGTTAAAACTATAGGTATCACACGGCTTCAGGCAGACCAGTGTCTTTCCGTCTAATTTAGATGCCTCAATCATATATTTACTTAAATTCGCTCCGCAGAATCCGTCGTAAACAAACTCTTTCAGACTTTCTTCGGTCTCAAAATATGCCGGCTCCGGATTCCAGGGCATATCTCCGGCTTTCCAGCCAAGCACTCTTGCCACGGTTCCATCGGCAAGCAGCTCTTTTGCCCTCTTTATCAGTTCCTGCATCGTAAATCCTCCAATCTCACATTTCTGCCAAGAGATGTGATCTTCTCTACAAATTCATTCATCGTCTGTGAGAATTTTACACCCTCTGCTGCAGATACCCATTCTACACGGGTACGGCCATTTTCCACTCCGATAAAATCAAGCATGGAAAACAGTAACGTCATACGGCGTCTTGCATAGAAGTTACCAGTTGAATAATGGCAGTCTCCCGGATGACAGCCGCACAGGATCACTCCATCTGCTCCTTTTTCAAAAGCACGGAGAATAAACATCGGATTTACACGGCAGGAACAGGGAACGCGGATGATCTTTACATCTGCCGGATAGGAAAGTCTGCTGCTTCCTGCCAGATCAGCGCCTGCATAACTGCACCAGTTACAGCAGAACGCAACAATCTTAGGTCTGAATGTTGTTTCGTTGTTTTCTATCGACATATTGCATCTACCTCCGCGATAATCTGTCTGTTGGAGAATCCTTTCAGATCCATGGCTCCGGACGGACATGCAACTGTACATGCACCACAGCCCTGACAAAGTGCTCCATTCACCACTGCCACTCTTCTGGTCTCACGGATACCATGATCATTGACCTGATGATCCTCGTAGGAAATAGCTCCATACGGGCATACATTGGCGCAGGTCGAACATCCATTACATAAGAGTTCATCGGACTGTGCCGTACACGGATTGGTGGTCAGTTTATCTTTCGCAAGCAATCCGATGACTTTGACTGCGGCAGCGCCTGCCTGTGCGACGGTCTCCGGAATATCCTTTGGTCCCTGACACACACCGGACAGGAAGATTCCTGCGGTCGGTGACTCTACCGGACGAAGCTTTGCATGGGCTTCTGTCAGAAAATTATTGGTATCAATGCTGGCGGTCAGCATGGTTGCAATCTTTCTCACATCCGGATTTGGTTCTATGGCAGCTGCCAGAACGACCATATCAGCTTCTTTTTTGATCTGCTTATTGTCCAGAAGGTCCACTCCCTGCACCAGAAGCTTTCCATCCGGCTGCGGAATTACTTTTCCTACCTGTCCTTTGATATAATTCACACCATACTGCTCTACCGCTCTTCTGTAGAACTCATCAAAATTCTTACCAGGTGTACGTACATCAATGTAAAATACCGTCACATTGACATCCGGATATTTATCACGGATCAGCATGGCATGCTTAGCGGTATACATACAACAGATCTTGGAGCAGTAGCTCTTTCCTCTGTCGTCTGCACAACGGCTTCCAACACACTGGATGAATACCATCTCTTTCGGTGCCTTTCCGTCAGACAAACGTTCCAGATGTCCTTTGGTTGGTCCGGCAGCATTCATGATCCGCTCCAGTTCCAGAGAGGTGATAACATCTTTACTCTGGCTGTATGCATATTCATCATAATTGTCAAGTTTGATCACATCAAAACCGGTAGCAACTACAATTGCGCCGTATTTCTGCGTAATAATCTCATCCTGCTGGTCATAGTCAATGGCTCCGGCCTGACATACTTTTGAACAGACACCACATTTTCCGGTTTTAAATTTGATACAGTTTTCACGATCAATGACCGGCACATTAGGGATTGCCTGTGCAAATGGAGTGTAGATCGCTGTGCGGTTTCCCAGTCCCCTGTTAAATTCACTCGGGATCTTCTTGGACGGGCATTTTTCCTGACAGACACCACACCCGGTACACTTATCCATGTCCACGCTTCTTGCTTTTTTCCGGATATCTACTGTAAAATCACCAACAAATCCACTCACTTTTTCTACTTCACTATATGTATAAATGGTGATCTTTTCATTGGATGCTGCATCCACCATCTTAGGAGTAAGAATACATGCAGAACAGTCCAGAGTCGGGAAAGTTTTATCAAGCTGCGACATTCTTCCTCCGATACTCGGTGTCTTCTCCACAATATCCACCTCATAACCTGCATCTGCAATGTCAAGGGCTGTCTGGATACCGGCGATACCGCCTCCGATGACCAGGGCTCTCTTAGTGACCTGACTCTCTCCCGGTGTCAGCGGTGCATTCAAATTGACTTTTGCAATGGCAGCACGCGCCAGAATCACTGCCTTCTTGGTTGCCTCTTCCATATCCTTATGGATCCAGGAACAATGCTCACGGATGTTGGCAATCTCTACCATATACGGGTTTAAGCCCGCTTTCTTTGCTGCATTTCTGAAAGTAGTCTCATGCATACGGGGTGAGCAGGAACAGACCACCATACCCGTCAGATTTTTTTCCTTAATCGCTGCTGCAATCTTTGCCTGACCAGCTTCAGAACACATATACTGATAGTCCTCTGCATGAACCACTCCCGGCTCCTGAAGCACCATCTCTACCACTTTTTTCACATCTACCGTTGCAGCGATATTACTACCGCAATGACAGACAAATACTCCGATTCTCTGCATCGGGTCACCTCCTGTATCTTCTGAATGCACTGACCAGAAGCTGCTGCGGCAGTTCTTCATCCAGCAATTCCGGAATCTCATCTGCAGTCAGATAATTCTGTCCACGCTGTCGAACCACCAGCTGCCTTGCCGCATCGATCAGTTTTCCAGGTTTCACATCTCTTGGACAACGCTCCACACACGCAAAACAGGAAAGACATTTCCACAGAGATTCAGACTGTACCAATGCTTCAATATTTTCATTCTGCACATAGGACACAAACTGATGCGGTTTGATATCCATCTCGTCAAATGCCGGGCAGGATGCTGAACATTTTCCGCATTTCATACACTTCAGCGGATTCACACCGCTGATTTCCTTGATCTTTTCAGCCTGTGAGCTCACTGTATTCATGCGTTGTCCACCTCCTCTTTCACACCTAGTGCCTCTGCCAGAAGCTCAGTAAAATAATAAACAGGAAGATTGCCCACGGTATTCTTTTTCAAATTGTACATACACAGCGGACAGGCGGTGATCAGCATATCTGCACCGAAACCATCTGCACTTTCCACAATCTTATTGCACATATTCTTTGCCATCTCTTTTTCTTTCAGTGAGATATAGCCACCACAGCACTCGTTCCGATAAGGATAGATGACCGGCTCTGCTCCCAGTGCCCGGATAAAATCTTCCATGATCTTCGGATTTTCCGGATTGTCAAATTCCAGAACTTTTCCAGGACGGAGCAGCAGACAGCCATAATAAGCGCCTATTTTTTTGCCTGTCAGCGGATGGGTCACTTTTTCTTTGATCGCATCGAATCCGACCCGGTCACGGAGTACTTCCAGATAGTGGAGCACATTAGTCTCTCCCTTATAGGGCTCTTCCAGCTTCAGATAGTTGTTGGCCCTGGTCTGAATATCCTCCACATGCTTCATATCATCGTTGACTCTCTTCAACACATGATGGCAGGCGGAACAGACGGTGATCAGTTCCTGTCCTTTTTCTTTGGCAGCCTGAAGTGCACGGATGGATGCAAGCTTGGTTGCGATCTCATCGCTGCCCAGCGGATATACACCGCCGCAGCACTGCCAGTCTTCGATCTCTTCCATCTCAAATCCAAGAGCCTCCGCAGAAGCTCTTGCATAAGCGTCAAGATCTCTGGCTTTGTTCTTCAGAGTACAGCCCGGATAATAACTGTATTTCATAGCCTGATGATCCTTTCTTTGTCTCGTAAAAATAATTTTACAGGTTGATCTGTGCGATCACAGATTTCAGTGCTTCTGCACTGGCCTGAAGTTTTTCAGTCTCTTCTTTGTTCATTCGCATGGGAATCTTACCGCTGATACCCTTCGGTCCAACCAGCGTCAGTGTACTTAAGCAAACGTCTTCCACGCCATACTCGCCATGCATCATGGAAGATACCGTCACAACGGTCTCTGAAGATGCCAGTAAGGTCTTGCAAAGCTGGCATACCGATCTGGATACCGCATAGAAGGTAGCTCCCTTCTTCGCGATCACGATACCACCGGATTTTCGTACATATTCGATCATTTCATCTTTATCAATCGGTTTTATATCTTTTCCCATACGCTGAGCAACATTTACATACTCATCTACATGAATGCCGGAAACGTATACACCTGTCCAGGGAATAAAAGAAGTATCGCCATGCTCACCAAATACATAGGCATGAATATTTTTTTGAGCCACCTGAAGCTTTTCAGATAATCCACAGCGAAGTCTTGCCGTATCAAGAATCGTACCAGAACCAATGATCTGACGTTCAGGCAGACCGGAAATCTTCGTGAATACATAAGTCATAATATCTACCGGGTTGCTCACAATCACATACAGTGCATTCGGCGCCTCTTTTACGATCTGCGGTGTAATGCTCTTCAGAATGTTCACATTGGTCTGGGCCAGATCAATACGGGTTTGCCCCGGCTTTCTAGCGATTCCGGAAGTGATGATCACAATGTCAGAATCCTTCGCATCCGGATAATCTCCTGCAATGATAGAGATCGGCTCTCTAAAGCAGGTTCCCTGCTCAATGTCCATAACCTCTCCCTCTGCTTTTTCTCTGTTAATGTCGATCATAACAATTTCTGATGCCAGCTCTTCCTGTGACAGAGAATATGCAATGGTGGATCCTACACTTCCAGCCCCAATAATGGTAATTTTTCTGCTCATACGGTCTCCTTTCGTCTGCCCTATACTTGTTATTTATTTAACAACATGATGCAAAAAAAATGTCCGATATCTGATCGGCTCATTGTTAATAAAATAACATAACGTTAATTTTTTATCAATAGTAATTTTATGCCTTATATATGCCTTTTTGTTATATTTTTATACAAAAAAGAAATCAACCTGTATATTTCTATACAAATTGATTTCCTGTTTTTCATAGTTTATCGATTTTCAATCTGCCAGTCAATGGGTTTTAGTCCATGGGCTTTCAGAAATTCATTGGCTTTGCTGAAGTGCTTACATCCAAAAAATCCGCGGTAAGCAGATAAGGGACTTGGGTGCGGTGCCTCCAGAATCAGATGCTTCGGATTATTGAGCATGGACTTTTTCAGCTGTGCTGGTCTTCCCCAGAGCATGAATACGATAGGGCGGTCCTGCTCATTAAGCACCCGGATAGCCGCATCTGTAAATTCTTCCCAACCGATGCCTCGATGCGAATTAGCCTGATGCGCGCGCACCGTAAGTACTGTGTTCAGCAGCATAACACCTTCTCTGGCCCATTTTTCCAGATAGCCATTATTCGGAATATAACATCCACAATCATCCTGTAATTCCTTATAAATATTGACCAGCGAAGGTGGAATCTCCACATCCGGCTTCACGGAAAAGCAAAGTCCATGGGCCTGTCCATTGTTATGATATGGATCCTGTCCCAGAATCACAACCTTTACATCCTTCAATGGAGTAAATGCGAATGCATTGAAAATATCATCTGCGGGCGGAAAGATTTGGTGAGTGCTATACTCCTCCTTCACAGTCTTATATAATTTCGCATAATACGGCTTTTTAAATTCCGGACTCAACGGTTCCAGCCAGTCATTGGATATGGCAGACATATTTTTTCCTCCAGATTCTTGTAACTATTTTATAAACGTACTGGAAGTCCGGCATTTTGTAAATACTCTTTTACCTGACGAATTTCCAATTCTTTGTAATGGAACAGAGATGCTGCCAGTGCCGCATCTGCCTTTCCATCGGTCAGTGCTTCCTTAAAATGCTCCAGCGTGCCTGCTCCGCCCGATGCAATTACCGGCACCGGCACATGTTCCGCAATGGTTCTGGTCAGTTCAATATCATAGCCTGCCTTTGTTCCATCACAGTCCATGCTCGTCAGCAGAATCTCTCCGGCTCCCAGCTCGCAAACCTTCATGGCCCACTCTACCGCATCAATTCCAACATCCACTCTGCCGCCATTTTTGTAAATATTCCATCCGCTTCCGTCTTCTCTTCTCTTGGCATCAATCGCCACAACAACACACTGACTTCCAAATTTATCTGCGGCTTCACTGATTAACTCCGGTCTTGCAATCGCTGCGGAATTAACAGAAATCTTATCTGCTCCCTCTCTTAACAGTGCCCGAAAATCCTCAACGGTGCGGATACCGCCGCCTACCGTAAAAGGAATAAATACATTTTCAGCCACTTTGCGGACCATATCCACCACAGTATTTCTCTGATCAGAAGATGCCGTAATATCCAAAAAAACCACTTCATCTGCTCCGGCTTTGTCATAAGCCGCCGCAACTGCCACCGGGTCTCCGGCATCTCTCAAATTAACGAAATTCACACCCTTTACCACACGTCCGTTATTTACATCCAGACAGGGAATAATTCTCTTTGTTAACATGGGTCATTCCTCCTATGAAAGCTCTGCGAAATTTTTCAGTATCTGAAGTCCAAGATCACCGCTTTTCTCCGGATGGAACTGACAGGCAAACACATTATCCTTTTCCACAGAAGCATGAATCTTCACACTATACTCCGTTGTTGCCTTCACGGTTTCCTCTTCTTCCGCTTTCAGATAGTAAGAATGCACAAAATAAACATACGGATTTTGTTCAATTCCACGAAACAGTCTGCCATCATTCTGTAAATGAAGGGAATTCCAACCCATATGTGGGATTTTTAATCCTTCCTGCTCCGGAATTTTTAAAATCTTTCCCTTTAAAACTCCAAGACCTTCTACGCCAGGAGTCTCTTCACTGGACTCATACAGAAGCTGCAGTCCCAGGCAGATTCCAAGAAATGGCTTTTTTTCCGCTACCACGTCCTTGATAACCTCTACCAAGTTATACTCCCGAAGATGTGCCATGGCATCTCCAAAAGAACCAACCCCAGGCAAAATCACCTTGTCTGCATTCATAATCCGTTCCCGGTCTCTGGTAATCCAGACTTCCTGGCCTAGCTTTGCCATTGCCTTTTCCACACTTCGGATATTGCCTGCATCATAATCAATAATCGCAATCATCGTGTGTCCTCCTCATCCGTCATTTTATTTTGCAAAAAGAGTTACAGGATTTTCTTTTACTGCTGTTCCACGATCTGCAATCTCTGCAGAAAGCTGTGGAAACTTTTCACTGACACGGATATAACGTGCTTTTTGATTAAAATATACGGTCTTTTCAAATGGGAAGCGAATCAGCTGCGGATGTGCAAAACCGACACCCAATTCCAGCACGCATAATTTCTGATTCAGCGTAAAGGACAGCCAATGGAGATATTTGTCCCAACTTTCCTGATTATCCGGTTCTTCCAACGGTGCCGTAATCTGCTCTTTTAAAATTCCTGCTTTTTCCAGTCCTTCCCGGTCTTTTAATGTTACAATAAAATAGTCTTTATGTTTCAGAAGTTCAGTCAATGCCTCATAAAATCCAGTCAAATCACCATTCAGATCTTCTCCCAAACCGATCAGCACCAGACTGGCATCTTTTACTTCTTCTTTGATCTCTTCGTATGTCACGGTTCTGTTTGTCTCCTGTCGATACATTTATTTGTCTAGTATAACACGGACTTGGTTCCTTGAACACCCGGTTTTATATAAAAAGAGCCCCGGAAATTGTTCCGAGGCTATTCTTACTATTTCATTTTTAATTGAGCAGGTCAGACCGGATGTAGCCGGTAGCGGATGTTCCATTGTATGTGAAGGAAATTTTGCTCCATTTCTTACCGTCTGCTCCGGTATTTTCCGATACAACACTGACCTGGGTTCCAGAAGGCAGCTTGGCTGCAATTCCTGCAGTTGTCGTTGCTGCAGCTCTAACATTTGCCACAGCCGGACGCACCTTCATGGTCTTTCCGGAACTCTGGGAAGCATTGTTCTGTGTCTGTGACGTAGATGATGTATTGGAAGAGTTCTGGCTCTTAGACAGTACATCAGAATGGACATAGCCATGAACGGTCTGTCCATTCATAGTGAAGGAAATCTTCGTCCACTGTTTTCCGTCATCGCCTTTTTTCTCTTTCTTATATTTTACCTTGTCACCCTGCAGAAGATTAGCTACTACACTGTCAGAATCAGAAGCGGTCTTCCGAACCCGTACTGCTGATACATTCACATAGCGATAATCTGTATCATCGCTGGAAGTACCGGTATTTGTTCCGGCTGCAGAGCTGTCCTTTGTCAGATATTCTGCACTCACATATCCCTGATATTCCGTACCATTGATAGTAAATGATATCTTGATCCAGGGCTTTCCGTCACTTCCTTTTTTTTCTTTAATATAAGATCCTTTATCACCCTTCAAAAGATTGGCCACTACAGTCTCTGAAGTAGATGGCTGCTTTCTCACACGGACTGCAGTTGCCGTCACATAAAGAGTATCTCCCTCTTTATAAGACGTACTGCTGGTGTTGTTCGCATTTGTATTATCAGTTGCAGTACCGGCGGGCTGATCCTTTGTCAGAAGATCGGCACGGATATATCCCTGTACTTTAGATCCTTTGAACGTGCAGGATACTTTCATCCACTCCTTGCCATCGTCACCCGTTTTAGATTTTTTCGGGTGTACTTCGCTTCCTTTCGTCAGGCCTGCTACCACTTCACCATTTAAAGATGCTCGGTCTCTTACCCGCACGGAAGATGCTTTTACATATAATTTATCTGCATCCACCAGCTTAGATGTACTGCTGCTCGAAGATGTGGTATTGGATGTATCTCCTGCCACATTCAAAAGATCCGCACGCACGTAACCTTTTTTATTTGCTCCATTATAGGTACAGGAAATCTGATACCATTTGAGGCCATCGGTTCCTTTCGTGTCTGACTGGATCGTCACTTTCGTTCCCTGCGATAACTTACATACAATGGAGGATGAAGTTGACGCACTGGAACGCACATTCAGTACTCTGTTTTTTACGGTTCCGCTGCCCGCTGCCATACTCTGAAACACCGGTACGGTCAGCAGAATACATAAAAGTCCCAGCAGAAACCAGCTTTTTCTTATTCTCATTTTCATAACGTTCCCCTCCGTTACTATTCTATCAGTAGTCTTAGGATAGAACATATCTTCGATTTGGGCAAGCGTTTTTCAGAAAATTAAGAAATATTCAGAAATTAAAATTTCCGTTTTCTTCGCAGCATCGTTGCAAGCGCTGCCAGTGAAATCAGGAATAATACGCCATATCCTGTTACCTGCGTCTGATCGCCGGTTGCAGCTGCGGATACTCCATTGGCTGCAGCTGTTGTTTCTGCTGCTGCCGTTTCAGCCTCATTTGCAGACGATCCGGATTTATGGTGTTTCTTCTTATCTGTTTTTGACGCTGTCTTCGTCACATCTTTATAAGCAACTGCATAATCAGAGAACTTGTCCGATTCAAATTTATAAGTTTTCGTATCTGCCAGATAGGTTCCATCGATGATTTCCACAGTTCCCTCATGGTTCCGTAACAGTCGATAGGTACGGTCCGTATTTTTATTGGCAGCTGCCAGACTCTCGGATACCTGGATAGCCAACGCAATTTTCTCTCCTGTCTCATGTACCGGCTGTGCTTCCCCACGGACACCATTGACGATCAGATATTTATAAATGCTGATGTCCAGATACTGGCCAATAGTATAATCACCTGCTACCTTCTGGAATTGTGCTTTCGATGACTCACTGATGCTGGACGTAATCTCCTTTACAGTAAATACCAGTTCCATGGAAGCCCCATTTACCAACTGTACCAGTTCTTCCGATGTGATGGTTCCATTTTTCATCAGCATTTTGAGAAGTTCTGTTTCACTGACATCCGCCGTTATGGAACCAATGCCTTCCCCTGCTTCTGTCTTCAGGCTCACACTGCCTTTTCCAAGTTCCAGTGTCTCATCGGCTGCTGCCGGAATGATGGTAAATACTCCTTTTTCAAATGTCAGATCATAATTCAAATTGGCATTTTCCTGCTGTTCCGCGGTGATCTCATAGGTTCCCACTTTGTCACCAGCAGCTCTCTTTACTGTAATCTCTTTCAGGCTGTCACCAGGAATCAGTCCTTCTGCAGTCCAGGTAAGTTCCGGATCTTCTGCACCGTGAACCTTATATGCGCTGTCCGGAGTTACCGTAGCTTTCTTCGGAAGAATCGTTACTTCCAAATGCTGTGCTTCCGTTTCTCCATGTTTCTCTCCCATATAGGCTTTATAAGAAATCGTATAAGTACCTGCAACAGATGCCGTTGGCAGTTCTTCCTGCCATTCGCCATCATTTACCTTGTACATCATGGTTCCTTCTGCAGTCGGCTGCTGTGTTATCAAAGCCTGGGCCTTGCCATTGTAAATTAAGCCTGACACTGCTTCCGGAGCAGTTACCGGATGATGGCTGACAGTCAGTTGATAGCTTACCTGGGTTTCCTTGTAAAACTCTGTCTCTTTTGCTTTTATAATAATCTGCACAATTCCAGGCTTATGTGCGGTGATGACTCCTGTGACTGCATCTACAGATGCAATTTCCGGATCGCTGCTCTCGTAAGAAATTGTCGTTTCTGCCTTTGCTTCGCGCGCTTCCAGAGTATCATTACAGTATGCTGTTCTGTCAGAACAATCTGTATTGATCGTCTGATCCAGAAGCGTTACTTCCGGATACACGATGGTAAATGTAAATGAATCTCCATCTTCACTTGCACCTTGTCCTTCCTTCACCACAATCTTTGCAAAATTGTTTAAATATTCTTCCGTATAATTTGGAAAAGTATTTAAATCTTTCCAGGAATAAACCTTCATAGCATCCGGCTGGAACTGATTGTCAAAAAAGTAGTCTGGCGCATAAACATCATATAAATGAATCGTCACTGTCAGTTCCGGTGTATCACCTGCAGTCCATTTTTTATTTTCCTTATCCGCATATCCGCTCCAAACAGACGATTTACTCAAATATTTAGAACCATTTGCCCGAAAATATTCTTTCATATCTACTTCTTGCTGCAGCGCCGGTTCCTTTCCTACCGCTATAGTTCCATCGGCTGTCACACGCTCTGCAACGCTGATATAAGTTCCATTATATGCTTTGTAAATTTTCAACCTGAATTGATCATTCTTTGAATCCATCAACTGCAGTTTCTTAAGTGCATCTGTCTCTGTACCTTCTTTTACCTCCAGTACATAACCCCACTTTTCTGGGTTTTCTATATTGAATTGAAGTGTTCCTTCTCCAGTGAGCGTTCCCTCTACAAGACTTGGACTATTTTTTACAGGAGTAATTGTATTCTCACCGATTAATGTCAAATTCTTCGTGTAGACTCTGCCTTTAATACTTGTATTCGTAAGTGTCAGATTTTCCACATTATTAACCGAATCATACAACTCTGAATTTTCTAATTCTATATTTTTTATTGGCTTAGATTTATCCTGAATCGTTCCCTTACAGTTCTTCACCACCAATTTCCCATCATAGGATGTGGAATAATCGCTCAAAGCAAACCTATTTAGTGTAAGATTTTCCAGCGTAACTGTGACATCGGCACTGTCCTCGCCAATCCAAGAATAATTGGTCTGTCCAAGGCTGTAAGTCTCTCCATCCTGACTTTTTACTGTGGCGCTTTTCTTAAATTCAGCACTTCCAGTATAATCACTCAATAAAATGATGGTTCCATTTGCTTTGATATTTTCTGCTGCTATTCTCAAACTCTTTAAAGGAGCTGCTTTTTCATTTCCAATATAATCATTGCTTCCCATCGTCTGGTCTACATAAAGAATGTCGTATTCTTTTGGAGCTACCTCACCTGTTGCATCGATACTTCCATTTGATCCATCCAGCCGTTGCATTTTATAGCCGGTCTGCATAGACAAAGTAAGTTTCAACGCTCCAGATTTTGTTAATGTTGGATTTGCTGCACCGTTATAGATTTCATACGAATTTTTATATATCCATTTAAATTTAAATACTTTAGCCAGCTCTACTCCATCAATCAAATTTCCTACCATTGGTGTAATGGTCTGTCCTACTTCCATATTAGAAGGTAATGAAACGGTTGCCTCTTTTTTCAAGTCATCTAAGATGTTAATACAATAATCAGTACCTGCCTTTTTTCCTTCTAACATGGCAGCTGATACTTTTCCATAACTGATATAGGTTTCTTGCATGGCTGTAAATCGTCCAGAGCCGGACATTTCTGCAGTCCAAAAACACTCTCCTTTTCCTGATACCGTCACCGTTCCATTGTTAGTAACAATTCCCTTAACAACAGCCTTTGACAGAAAAGCAGAAGGCTTTACTTCAAACGTTCCGCCAGCTTCTATCGTCAGTCCGCCAGTTTCAAATGTTTCTTGATAAACGCTCCATGTAAACGTTGCATCCGCTTTAACTACAATTGCTTTATCTGTCTCAATGCTATCCATATATCGAATGTTTCCATTAATATAAATTTTGTCTACATTATTATTCTTCAAAGCATTTGCTAATTCTTTATCCGTAATAACTGTTTGTTCTTTCTCCTCTGCCAACAACGCAATCACATTTTCGCCCACCGGCTCTGCTGCAAGTGTACTTATAGCCGCTTCCTCTGCTTCCGCAGTCTCAACGTTCTCCGTCCCTGGTACTGTCTGCTCCGACGCTGTTGGATCTTCCGTCACAGATGCTTCTTCCGGAGTTATTGTGTCTTCTGTTTCCTCCTCCACAGTTGCTTCTTCGTCTGCTGCTTCTCCCGGTTCTTCCAGATCCGCATCCGGATTCTCTGAATCGGTTTCCTCCGGTGTTACGATTTCTTCCGTTGTTTCCGCCGCGTCAGATTTTTCTTTCGATTCTGTCTGTTCAGACTGTTCTTTCTCCGACACTTCTTCCTCCGACACTTCCGGTTCTACGCTCTCTGCTTCTGTCTCTTCCGCCACCTCTTCCTGCACAAAAGGCTCCTCGCCCTCTGCTCGAACCGCGCCAGGCAACGCGTTGAACACCAGACAACATGCAATTCCAAGACTCAATATTCGTTTCTTCATTGGTTCCCTCCTAAATCAACTTTCGCTTTTTTGCTTCTGTAATTGCCGCAGCTTTATTTTTTACTCCCAGTTTCCGATAAGTTTCCCTGCAATGATATTTCACCGTCGCTTCGGATAATTTCAGCTTTTCCGCAATATCTGCCGCTGACAATCCTTCCGACTGCATTTTTAATATCTGAAGTGCATTTTCACTTAACGAAATCTTCGCTTCCTGATCATCCGTCAAGTACGCAGGATATGCCTTCCACATCTGAAAACACTCGTCACATACTTGACGTTGATATTCTTTGTCTTTCCACACGAATGTCTCTGATTTCATCAGCGGATAGAGGATTGACCCTTCCCTGCTGAAAATCCGTACAAAATGATAAGTTTCCGCTTGACTGATGCAGGTCTGCAATGTTTCTTTCCATGCTTCCTGTCCCATGCGATATTGCACAATTGCCAGTAGAAATTTTGCTTCCATGGAAATATAGTTTCGATTCATTTTCTCTGCATAAAATAGAATCTGCTGCAATAATCCATAGGCTGCTCCATATTTTTCCATTTGAAGATAGACCCTCACTTTGGTTAAATACTGGAACCGGTCCATCATGCAAAATTCTTTGTGTTCGTCCGGTGCCTTTTCCAGCCAATCAGAAATATCCTTGCCCTCATATAAATGAACCCGGCACAGGAATGCATCGATGTTAGGCAGCAAATTGGGATTTTCTTTCTGTGCTCGTTCCCGAAAGCTCATCAGAACCGATTCAGCGCTCTCTGCATCCTTTTTCAGAATCGACATCCATGCCAGAATTCCCAGTCCCACAAACACCAATTCCAGCCTGCCTACACTGTCTGCTTCCATTTTTCCTTTTTCCGCATAGGAAAAGATTTTGAAAATGTCCTCTCCTTTTTCCAGATAACATTCTGCCATTGCAATAGACAGCAACCCTTTTCCGCTCTTTCCAAGTACAAACTCGAATTTCTGTCCAGGCTCTATCGCTAAATTTCTATCTGCTTTTACCCAATTGCAAAAATCTTTTTCTCCATTTAAGACAGATGGCATATTTCCCGTTACCGAGATTTCCGGTAATTCAATCTTTCTTTCACGAATCAGTTTTTCCGCACGATTCAAGATTTCTTCCATATTTTCGGTATCCCTATGAGGTAACGTAAGCTGCAGATCCACCAATCTGCTCATGGCTTCTTTTCTCGCGCCTCCGGTGGCAGAAGCTAAATAGGCCTCCAGTTTTCCATACCACCGTTCGCTTTCCTCTTCATTCATGAGAATCGAATGCAGCAGACTCATTCCAGCCATCAGCGCCGGATTGTTTTCAATCATTTGTTCCGGCAATTCCAGGTAATATTTTCGAAGTTCATAATAATGGCCATTGGATGGGTCTTTTCTTGTATTGGATACCAGCAGCCGTGAAATACTTTCCATATCATGATACTGTTCATACATGAAAAGCGCCTCCGGAATCCGATCCTCTAATTCATAATATAGTCCTGCTGTATAATACAGACGATTAATCTGTTCTGTCGTCCTCTTTCTCCGAAGCCGCTGCTGCATGGATTTTCTCATTTCCCATCTGCATTTCCAAATTCCACCATTTCCACGGATGTCAAAGAAATTTCCAAGTTCCTCTGCTTGAAAAATGAGTTTTTCCACATCATTTCTTCCTGTAAGCATGGCGGCCATACCCACTGTAAATGTCTCCACAACAGAAACACTCATAAAGAAATCCTGTAGTTCTGCGCTCCACTGATCATATATATGAGTTTCAATATAATCCCATTCCCGTTTCTGTGTCTGTTCCAGATCTCCTTTTTCCATGGCAAAAAACAGCAACGACAAAGGATTTCCTCTTCCCAAATTCCATGCTTCTTCTTGAAGCTCATCTGACAAATGCAAGTCATACTGTTCTACATATCGTTTCTGTTCTTCCAGAGAAAATAAAAAATCGTCTTCTTCGATTTCCGCAAATATATATTTCGTACGCAGCGGAAGCAGCCACCTTGGAAACGGACATCTGGCAATCAGAATCAGCCATACTTGTTCCATTTTCAGTAGTTCCTGAATCTTGTCGTAGTACGCTTCCCTCGAATCCGTATCTGTCACACTCTGTAAATCATCGATCACTACGATCTGTTCTGTTGCACGTTCTTTCACCTGAATCTGGTCTGCATCTGTTTTCTCTGCGCTATAATACAAATACTGCTTCTGATGAAGACTATTCTGAATCAATGCTGTTTTTCCAACCCCAGTCACACCATAAAGATATAGCGGTGTACGTAATTTTCTGGCTGATCGAAACTTATGCGCTGCTTTCTGCGGACAAATATATTTTGTATTCACGTCCTTTATACTTTTAGACATCTAATTCCTCCAAAAAGCCATTGAAACTATCCTAACTACGATTATAACAAATTGAGCTTTTAATGGAACTATCCGAAAGATTAGTCTAATGTGTAAATCTTAATTTCCTATACAACAAAAAGACCATCACTTTCGTGATGGTCTCTCTATCGTTGTACCTTCAAAACTGCATACAGTTAATACTTTTTTCTTTCCAAAACCTACACCTTAAACCTCTTGGTTAAGCCCTCGACCTATTAGTAACAGTCAGCTTCACGCATTACTGCGCTTCCACCTCTGCCCTATCTACCTCGTCGTCTTCA
>NZ_DBLYVB010000017.1:0-55145 GCF_057604405.1 Hominiventricola sp. | reverse complement strand
GACCCCTTGAAGACGACGAGGTAGATAGGGCAGAGGTGGAAGCGCAGTAATGCGTGAAGCTGACTGTTACTAATAGGTCGAGGGCTTAACCAAGAGGTTTAGGTGTAAGGTTTTGGAAAGAAAAAGTATTGACTGTATGCGGTTTTGAAGGCACATGATGAACGGACTGTCGCTGATGCGGCAGTTTTTTTCGTATAGGAAATTATGTTTCCATACGAAAAAAACGCTCCGCGAGGATCTTATTTATGACTACGATAAGTAGATAGCAAACACGATGATTACATTAAATGATTATTTGTATTCCGGGGATACGGTACTGAAGATTTTACAGAACTACAGCAGAGATCTACGGATAGAATCACAAAAACAGAATAATGAGATTGATCTGCTTCACAGTGATTTTCTGCTTCAGATTAAAGAACTGCTGGAGCATAACGATTTCCTGACGGCACAGTCTCAGAAAATGCGGGAGTTCTATAAGTATATGGCCAAAGAATATCCATTTCTGGCATTTACGTTTAAAGGAAGGATCAAATCCTTGATCCGGGCAGAAGAAAAGTTTAACGGCTATATTGTAGAAACTATCTATGATCATTATAAGGAGTCCGGCACTTATCCAACGTTAGAAGAACTGAAAGGACGACTCAGCTGCTTCCGGGATTTGATTGCATACCGCATTGTAATCTCTATGCCGAGATGTCATCTGCGTCATGGAGAGGATCGGGAAAGTCAGGAGTTAAGATATCTGTATGACATTGCCAATGTACTTCCCAAATTTCTTGAGGAGCATGGATTTATTCCTGAGCATGCAAAAGGAGTTAAGGAAAGTACAAGTTCTTTTCTGCTGGATGAAGTAAAACCTTATTACAGAGATTATGTCTGTGGTCAGAGCCCCAGTGGTTATCAGTCTCTGCACATTACTTTCTATGATAATAGTGCCCACTGTTATACTGAGGTACAGATCAGGACAAAGTCTATGGATGATATTGCCGAGATCGGAGCAGCTAATCACCGTGGTTATGAGAAGGAACAGGAAAAAGAACGTGCAAGAAGAAAGTTGATTCCGGTTGGAGAGTGCAGCTATTTTGATGATGCTTACGAGCGGGGCATGAAGCTTTTGAAATTGCAGTTGGCAGAATTGGATGTGAATATGTTTTCTGCCATTAATAATAGTCTTGTAAATGATGGATGTGGGTTGTTCCGTGGAAGACTGATTCTTCCGTACGAGCATCTATCAAGATTTCAGAATGATATTATAGATTAAAAAAGAGAATGTGAGCATGATCAATTGCAGCGATCTGCTCACATTTTTTTATACGATTAGTCTGGCGAGATTGTTACTGTAACTAAAATATAATCAGCAATGCCATAGGTTGCTTTTGCAGAGATATGTCCGTAAAGTGATAATTGTTCCATAGCAGCCTGAGTTGCATTCAATACCAGGTCTATTTTGTTTTGCGCCTCTGCATCAGGTGCATCAAATACCAGCTGAAATCCTGATAAGTCAGAATTCAGACAGGAGTAAGCCAGTTTCTGAATCTCAGCGTCTTCTGAAGGAAAGAAATATGGTTCGGTCAGATAAGGGGCAATGGTAAGCTGACGGTTGGAGGCAAGGTATCGGTCATCGGTACAGAGATTACGACTTGCTGGCATTTCTGCCCAATGATTTTCAGCAATGACGCTATCCGGAACCAGAAAATAGTCATAGACGATATTAGAACCGTCAGTAACTATCTGCCCTTCCACTAGTGGATCATCCCAGGTAACATCGATATTATACCAGATATCATCTACCTTTACCTGATTCCAGGCATGAGAGATAGAGCCGCTTCCATTATCTGCTGTTCCGGAAATCATCAATTCATCCAATCCGGCCTGTTTACAAAGCCAGGAAAATGCCCTGGCATATCCTTCACAGACGGCCCGATGATCGAGTAAAGCACCCTCGGCGGTAAAGTCAGAATCAGGAAGTGTATCTGTCTGCAGATTATCATAATCATAGGCAACAGTGGATACCAGATAATGATGAATGACAAAGACTTTGTCATAATCAGACATATCCGGAGTGAAAAGCTGGGAGATGATTTTCTTCATCTGTTCCATAGATTCAGAATTGGATATGGGTGCAGTTTCTGCCAACTGTTCTGACGTGGTATCATTAGGAGAAGAATGGGATTGTCTTAACTGATAATCCTGCCAGGATTGAGGCAGCTGCTGCGTAATGGGTTCTGGAGAGGTTTTACCGCATCCAACTAACAGCAAAAGTGCAGTAATATATATTAAATATTTTTTCATAAAAGATCCTTTTATACTTTTTAATGATCAGCTGCTACCAGTATAATAAAAAGCAGAGATGGATGCAAGGGTTGCACATTTCTCTGCTCTGGAGTAAAATGAAGAAAATTTGTAAATACAGGAGGAGAAATCCATGAATATCATCGCAACTGAAAAAGCACCAGGTGCAATTGGTCCATATTCTCAGGGATACGAAGTAAATGGAATGATTTTTACATCTGGCCAGATCCCGGTAGATCCGGCAACCGGAAATATTGCAGAGGGAATTGCTGCTCAGGCTGAGCAGAGCTGTAAGAATGTAGGAGAGATTCTAAAAGCAGCAGGAAGCGGCTATGAAAAAGTTGTGAAGACAACTTGCTTTTTGGCAGAGATTGCAGATTTCGCAGCATTCAATGAAGTATATGCAAAATATTTTGTCTCTAAACCGGCAAGAAGCTGTGTGGCAGTGAAAGATCTTCCGAAGGGAGTTCTCTGTGAAGTAGAAGCGATTGCTGTTAAATAGGTGAAAAAATAAGGACCCTGCATTTTATGCAGGGTCTTTTCAGGTGTAAATTTATTTTACTTCGTTTGGAGATTCCTCACCTCGTTCGAAGCAGCGGATATTTTCCAGAGTGGTCTGTGCGATGGCTCCCAGTGCTTCGTGAGTAAAGAATCCCTGATGGGATGTGATCATCACGTTCGGGAAGGACAACAGTCTTGCAGTAACAGAATGTTCCAGGATTTCATCAGAACGATCCTCGAATACGTTCGGAGTCTCTTCCTCATATACATCAAGACCAACACCGAAGAATTTATGCGCACGGATACCTTCGATTAGATCCTCCGTTTTAACCAGAGCACCTCTGGAGGTATTAACCAGAATAACGCCATCTTTCATTTTCGCAATGGTCTCGCGATTAATCAGGTGATAGGTGTTGTCCATCAGCGGGCAATGAAGGGAGATCAGATCACTCTGAGCAAGCAGTTCATCCAGCGTTACATAGGTAGTGAAATCTTTGATGGACGGATTCTCAAACACATCATAAGCAATGATTTTCATTCCGAAACCATGGCAGATTCTTGCCATAGCAGCACCGATTTTACCGGTTCCGATAATACCGGCAGTTTTACCATGGAAATTAATTCCCATAAGACCGTTCAGACTGAAGTCATTTTCACGGACTTTTACATATGCTTTGTGCAGATGGCGGTTGACTGCCAGAGCCAGAGCCATGGCATGCTCAGCAACTGCTTCCGGAGAATACCCGGGTACACGGAAAACACGGATTCCGAATTTCTTTGCGGTTTCCATTTCAACATTGTTGAAACCAGCGCAGCGGAGAAGAATCAGTTTTACGCCGCACATATTCAGAACCTCGATGGTATCGTTGCTGATATCAGCACTCACGAAAGCACATACCGCGTCATATCCATGTGCCAGTTCGGCGGTGAATGGGGTCAGTTCAGTTTTTAAAAATTTTACTTCAATGTCAGGATAGTTTACCAGTTCTTTGGTAAAGGACTCTTTGTCATAGGCTTTGGAATCAAAAAAAATAACTTTCATGATGTATAACCTCCTTGGAGAAAATTAAGTTCTGTTTCATTTCTGATGTTAGTATATGCTATCGTTAAAAAAATATCAATTAACAAATTGTCAAAAAAATATCAATCCGAAAACTATTATTCGTCAAATTTATATTTTGAAATTTGAAAAAAGAAGACCGGAGCAGATTTTTCTCTGTTCCGGTCTGAAAATTGTCAGATGTGCTTAAAAATTCGTCATACCAATTTAGTATTCATTTTGCTCAATTTGCTCAGTCTGCTCAGTAGAACCGGCAGAAAGAGCGGCCCTGATGGGGACACCGTTTACTTCAATCTGGTCATCAATCTGAATGAGCAGGTAAGAATGCCCATCGATCACGCGGGTTTCCAGAAGAGCTGCTTTTTCCGGACTTACTTTTACGATGACATCCGGAGTTTTCACTTCCATGGTTTTGGAACTTGTCAGATTGGTAGCGAGAAACTCGGTTTTGTCGCCTGCAGTTTCATTGTAATGCTCCTCAAAATGCTCAAGAGATTCTTCCGATGCACCACTTCTGGAAAGCAATTCGCGAACTTCAGGTTTGCTTAAAGTCGGTGGCTCCGGAAGATCTTTTTTCTCTTCGATTAATTCGTTGAGATTTTCGTGGATATTAACGACGGTTTCATAATCACAGGTGTTTCCGAGGGTTTCAGTTACTAATTCCTGAAATGTTTCTTTCTGGCCTTTGGCTGACAGAGGAGTCTGACAGCCAAAGACTTCTTCTAAAAGTGCCGGCTGAAGAATTTCCGGGTTCCGAGTATAGTAGAGCATACTATGCAGGTCAGTGTTCCGATCGTTAAAGGCAGGAAACAGGAATCCGGCATCAGGAGCCTGTACGATCCAGTCCCGGGAACGATCTTCAATACTGTTTTTTTCTGCATTGTAGCAGAGTCCGGCTTTGTCCAGTTTGACCGGACAGATACTGCACATAAGATATTCATAGGTATCGTCGGAAGCATCAAACATTTCCATGCCGTCTTCTGCTTTTTTCGGAATATCATAAGCGGCATGAATGAGGATGATATAGTAGTTTTCTCCATAAGCATAATGATTAATGATTTTCTCATAGAATTCTTCCAGCATGACATCGTCAGTGAGACGGCTGTCACGAAGCTTTAGAAGCCAGCTTTGGGTTCCGTCCGGCATTTCCTGAGCCAGCGGAAAATCCATATTTAGAAGATTTTTACCGATCGTTCCGGATAAAGTTTTACGGAAAATTTCAAAATATTTGAAAATCTCTTCTTCCGGGAGGGAGAGAAAGGCTTCTTTTAGTTCGGTACGGATCTGCTTTTCAGCATCTACATAGCATCCGCAGATACGGGTAATAGCGCAGTTCTCGTTCGTGAACTGTTTTCGGATTTCAAGGGTTTCTTTTTTATTCATAGACGTTACTCACTTTTCTTCAGACTTATTTTTCCTGCTTACTACCATACCATAAATCCGAAAATGCGACAAGTACACGGTTTTTTCGATATTTTTCTTGCAGGGGCAGTCGTGGGATGGTATTCTTTTGTATAGAAAAAAGGATGTATGTCTATAAGGATAGAGTTAGGAGGAACATTATGATTTCGAATCGATTACTTCAGGGCTGCCTGGAAGATTTTTCTGATATTGTGCGTCTGAATATGGCATTATACGATCGCAATGGCGCCTGTATAGCTGGTGAAGAGGATGAAGCACCGGAGGCGGGAGTGATCACGACTTTTTGCGGATCTGCAGCTGATATGCAGGCACTGGGAAGCAGGTATCTGTTCAAAGTAGGGGGACAGGAGAACGAATATGTGTTATCAGTCAGCGGAGACAGCAAGGATATTTATCCCATGGGTCAGCTGGCAGTGAGACAGCTGGAGCGGATTTTGGAGATTGGCTATAACCGTGAGGATCGAAATCAGTTCATCCATAATCTACTGCTGGATAATCTGCTCCCGGTTGATATTTTAAGCTATGCAAAACAAATGCATATTGGACCGGAATGCCGCTGGGCAGTGCTGCTGGTAGAAGGAAAGGAATGCGAGGTGTTCCGGATTCAGAGCATTGTAAAGAACCTGCTGTCAAACCGGAGTCTGGATTTTATTGTTCCTATGGAAGAAGATTCTGTTGTTGTGGTACGAAGACTGGAAGAGCATGAAGCAGAAAAAGATATTGAAGAGCTGGCGCGGCTGCTGTCTGATACTGTGGGAGCAGAGACCGGCTGCCGCATTCGCAGTGCGTGCGGAACCATTGCGCTTTCTTTGAAAGAGGTTTCACGTTCCTATAAGGAAGCTAAAATGGCGTTGGCAGTGGCAGAGATCTTTTTCGATACCAAAAACGTGATTGTCTATGAGGAACTGGGAATTGGCCGTTTGATTTATCAGCTGCCTATTCCACTCTGCGAGATGTTTTTGAAGGAAGTGTTTGGTGACTACAATCCGGAGAGCCTGGATGAAGAAGTGTTGACGACGGTTTATCAGTTTATGGAGAATGACCTGAATCTGTCAGAGACCAGCCGTCAGCTGTTTGTCCATAGAAATACACTGGTATATCGCCTGGAAAAACTGCAAAAGACCATTGGTCTTGATATTCGGAAATTTGAGGATGCCATGACCTTTAAGATTGCCATGATGGTATTTGATTATATGAAATATCTGAGAGAAAAACAGGGGTGACATAATTGAAGGGGAAAAGGAGAAGGCAAACGGAAAAAACGAAAGTTTTGCTAGCCTCCTTATGCTTGACGCTGCTGGCAGTGGTTATTCTGCTGGTGGCGTTCTGGCTTTTTTTCGGAGGAAGTGCACATACCGGGCAGCAGGATAGGGAGACTCCCGGAACGATAGATGCAGAACAGTATCCGGCAGAGACTTCAGGTGACGGAACGGATCCGGAAACACTTTATCAGCCGGAAGAAGACGGCGCGAAAGTAACGGTTAGTACGGTGAAGGAGATTGCCGGGGAGACAGATGAGATTACAGTCGGAATGGATGTGTCTGAGTTTCAGGGAACCATTGATTGGGAAAAGGTGGCAGAGTCCGGCATTGATTTTGTGATGGTCCGTGTAGGCTATCGTTCTCTGGGAAACGGAGAGATCCGGGAGGATGCCTGTGCCAGATATAATTTGCAGGAAGCAGATGCCAACGGAATCAAACTTGGCGCTTATTTTTTCTCAACAGCTGTGACGGAAGAGGAAGCCCGGGAAGAGGCGGCATGGACTGCGAATTTACTGGGGGGATATCCGATTACGTACCCGGTGGCCTACAACTGTGAAGGTTTTCAAAATGCGGGCAGCAGGCAGTATGGCTTGAGTATAGAGGAACGGTCAAATTTGGCGCAGACATTTCTGGATGAGTTGGAAGCGCAGGGATATACAGGAATGTTTTATGCGGCAAAAAATGAACTGGCAGAGAATAGCCTGTGGCTGACGGATGAGCTGGAATTGAAATACCGGATCTGGGTAGCCAGATATGGACTGACCGGTGCCGACCGGCCAGATTATGACGGATCCTATGTCATGTGGCAGTATACCAATCAGGGAAGTGTTCCGGGAGTAGATGCTTACGTGGATCTGGATATGGCCTACTTTGGATACAGCAATACAGCATTCGCACAGCAGGAGGGGGCTGCGGAACATGTGGAAGCGGATCCGGAGGTGGGCGTGACGTTTGAAGAAGTAGAGGAACAGGTGACTTCCAAGGACGTAACGAATCTACGCAGTACTATGGAGCAGACGGATGACAGTAATGTGGTAGTAAAACTGCAGAACGGAGAGACAGCTACCCGGACGGGAATTGGCAATAATGGCTGGTCCCGTGTGGAATACGATGGACAGCGTCTGTATGCGGTGTCCAGTTATTTGACAACAGATTTATCCTACAAGACGCCGGCGAAAGCGGCAGATGATGGATTTAAAACAAAATTTACTGCGGTCAGTGAGCAGGTGACAGCGAAAGATGTAACGAACCTTAGAAACAGACCTAGTGTGGAAGAACCGTCAGAAGTGATTGTTCAACTCCACAATGGTGAGATGATTGTAAGGACGGGCATATCTGACATGGGCTGGTCCCGTGTGGAATACAATGGCCAGACATTGTATTGTATCAGCAGTTATCTGCAGATTGTAGAATGAGGAGAGTAACAAAAGATGGAATTAACTTGGAGTATGTTTCTGATTGTATGCCCGCTGGTATTTTTGGCGGGCTTTGTAGATGCCATTGGAGGAGGCGGTGGACTGATTTCCCTTCCGGCCTATTTTCTGGCAGGGGTTCCGGTACACCATGCACTGGCAACGAATAAAATGTCTTCTGCGTCCGGCACATTGATTTCAACTATCCGGCTGTGCCACAATACGGTAATCCGCTGGAAACTGGCAATTCCGGCAGTACTTTGTGCACTGACAGGCTCCTATATCGGAACCAGACTGACCATGCTGACGGATGAGCGGATTTTGAAACATGTACTGATGATTGTGCTTCCGGTCGTTGCCTTTTTTGTATTTCGGAAAAATTCTCTGATCACCGAAAAAGAGAATCGATTGGAAGAACGGAAAGAAATGATCATTACCTGGATCGGTTCACTTTTTATAGGATGTTATGACGGATTTTACGGACCGGGAACCGGAACTTTTTTGATTCTGGTATTTATGGGGCTTGCGCATATGACATCCATGGAAGCGGCAGCCTATACAAAGATTGTGAATCTGAGTTCTAATATTGCTTCTCTTGTGACCTTCCTCTATGGTGGACAGGTAGTGCTTGTTCTGGGACTGGCAGCTTCGGCATTCAGTATTGCTGGACATTATACAGGAGCAGGTATGGTGCTGAAAAATGGATCCAAAATTATCAGGCCTATTATTCTTGTGGTGCTGATGCTGTTGTTTATTAAAATTGTGACCGACTTATAAATAAGAAATAATAAGACCGGGGCAGACGTTTTGTCTGTCCCGGTTTTGTGTACGTATAGAAATTTGTCATCGATCCCATTTGTCGCAGAGAGAATTGATCTGACTGATAAATTTGGCGAGATCCTTGTTGGCTCCGCCTTCGTTGTGGTAAATGACCTGCATAAGCCGTTTGCCTGCTTCGATAAGCCTTGTGTACATATCAGATTTGCGTCTGGCAGCAGGTTTCTCGGCAGATACTGGAATCTTCAGACCTTCCTTGATCCATAAGCCGGTGGCAAGGTCGAACAGGGCACCGGAGAAGGGAGCGAAAGCAGGAATCTGGTATTCTTCATTGAGGCATGTGGTAAAATCATCACAAACCGTATCTTCGCCGTGTACGACGAATACCATTTCTGGTTTGGGTGAAAATGCCTTAACCCAATTTAACAGACCGTTTTTGTCGGCGTGGCCACTGATACCCTGAAGCTGTTTGATCTCGGCTCTGATTTCGATCGTCTCACCGAAGAGCTTGCAGTATTCGGCTCCTTCAATGAGGGAACGTCCTAGCGTATTGTAGGCCTGATACCCTACAATCAGGACGGTACATTCCGGACGCCACAGATTATGTTTCAGGTGGTGTTTGATACGGCCGGCTTCGCACATACCGGAAGCGGAAATAATGACCTTCGGCTCAGCATTAAAATTGATGGCCTTGGACTCATCACTGGAGACTGCCAGATGAAGGTTCGGGAACCTGATCGGGCTGATACCGGCATTGATGAGTGCCATGGCATCATCGTCAAAGCAGGACTGAAAGTTCTTATTAAAAATAGAAGTCGCTTCAATGGCCAGAGGACTGTCCACATAAACAGGAAAATCAAAATCCAGAAGCTTCCGCTCTTTGATATCACGGATAAAATACAGGAGCTCCTGGGTTCTGCCGACTGCAAATGCCGGGATGACCAGATTGCCTCCGCGCTTCAGTGTGGTATTGATGACAGAAGCCAGTTCTGCTGCATAATCAGGTGGTGCATCGTGATAACGGTCGCCATAAGTGGATTCCATGACCACATAGTCTGCAGTGTCCGTAGGAATCGGGTCCTTGATGAGTGGTTGATTGATATTTCCAATATCACCGGAGAAAACAATCTTTTTTGACACTCCATCTTCTTCAATCCACACTTCGATGGAGGAGGAACCGAGAAGATGGCCGACATCGCGAAATCTTACATGGATACCTGGGCAAAGTTCGATTTTCTGCTCGTAATCGCAGGGATGGAAGAGACCGATGGCACCGAGAGCATCAGCCATGGTGTAGAGGGGTACATATTCTTCCAAACCGGCACGTTTTCCTTTCCGGTTACGCCATTCTGCCTCAAATTCCTGAATGTGGGCACTGTCGCGGAGCATGATACTGCACAGATCGCTGGTGGCGAAGGTGGAAATAATATCTCCGTGAAATCCGTTCTTATATAAAAGTGGTAAACGGCCCGAATGATCGATGTGGGCATGTGTCAGCAGAACATAATCAATCTGGTTGATGGGTACTGGGATATCCTGATTCACGTAGATATCTTTGCCCTGTTCCAGACCACAGTCTACAAGGATATGTTTTCCACACGCTTCCAGATAGTGACAGCTTCCGGTGACCTCATGGTCTGCGCCTACAAAACCTAGTCTCATAAAACAACCCCCTTACAATTTTTCTTATCAATATGATATCAAGTTATGTGTGCAGATGCAACAAACAGAAGAGAAATATTTGTAAAAATATGTAATAAAAAACGGAATAATACAAAAAAAGTATACAATATGCATAAAATCTCGGAATTTTTAGTGCTGTCTTGTGCTGAGGAGGCAAAGCAGATATAATTATTTATATTATATATAAGGAAGAGAAAGGTTTTAAATATATGTTCATAGCAGATAACTGGAAAGATTACGAAGTCATTGACTGTTCCGCAGGTGAGAAGCTGGAAAGCTGGGGAGGCTATCTCCTGGTGCGCCCGGATCCTCAGGTCATCTGGGATACGCCGAAGAAACATAAGGGTTGGAGAAAGATGAATGGACATTATCATCGCAGTGCCAAAGGCGGTGGTGAGTGGGAGTTCTTTGATCTGCCGAAGCAGTGGGAGATTGGATACGCCCTTCCATCCGGAAAGAAGCTCACCTTTAACCTGAAGCCCTTCAGCTTTAAGCATACAGGACTGTTCCCGGAGCAGGCGGCAAACTGGGACTGGTTCTCTGAGAAGATTCGGAATGCAGGGCGGCCGGTCAAAGTGTTGAACTTGTTTGCTTATACGGGTGGTGCAACATTGGCAGCAGCGGCAGCAGGTGCTTCGGTTACCCATGTGGATGCTTCTAAAGGAATGGTGGCATGGGCGAAGGAAAATGCGAAGAGCTCAGGATTGGAAGATGCACCGATCCGCTGGCTGGTGGATGACTGCCAGAAATTCGTAGAGAGGGAGATCCGCCGCGGCAATCATTATGACGCGATTATTATGGATCCACCTTCTTATGGAAGAGGACCGAAAGGTGAGATCTGGAAGATTGAGGATGCGATTCATCCACTGGTGAAACTGTGTACCCAGATTTTAAGTGATGATCCGCTTTTCTTCCTTATTAATTCCTACACAACCGGTCTTCAGCCTGCGGTACTGTCTTATATGCTGGGAACAGAACTCAAAAAGTTTGGCGGCCATGTAGATTCCCAGGAAGTGGGCCTCCCGGTAACCGAGAGCGGACTGGTACTGCCCTGCGGTGCCAGCGGACGGTGGGAAGCATAGAAGAAAGATATACAGGAGAAGAACGATGGGATACTTAATTGCAGAAACAACGCGAGAAGAACGCGAAAAAATCGTGGCAGAGTCTCTTGGCAACATCGAAGCGAATTGTGATGGATGCATGTCTGGACTTGCAGAAATGTATCAGGATTATATTGATGGAAAAAAAGAACTCCGTGAGATTAACATGGAGTTTAACGCCAGATATACAAAAGAAGATATCCGTCCGGAAAGAATGGGTTGCTTCTATAAATAAGGCTGCTAGGAAGGAAAAAACGGCGCAACTGGGTTGTGTACAAGTTGCACAATTCAGATGCGCATATTTCATTAAATTTCATAAAAAAATATTTCGCATATATTTCAAAAAAGTCTTGCCAAATCGAGCATTTTCCTATATACTAATTCATGTTGTGACATGATAGCAATGAAGCGCGAGGTTGCCACATAGCAATATACATGTGGGTTTTCCGTGGAGCGAATGTCAAGTTAGCAAACTGGCGACAAGTCACTGTACAAGTAAAGAACTTCTTGTGTAAGAGGTAAAATCGTGTGAGTATCCACGTGATACGCACGGATGAGTGTACAGTCACCGCTTGTCGTACTGGTAGTCTAAAGTACGAATAAGGAGGCGACTTTTTTTATGGCAAGTCAAGTAATGAGAATCACAATGAAAGCATATGATCATCAGCTGATCGATGCATCCGCCAAGAAAATTATCGAGACGGTAAAGAAAACGGGATCTAAGGTGAGCGGACCGGTGCCGCTGCCGACTAAGAAGGAAGTAGTAACTATTCTTCGTGCAGTACACAAATACAAAGATTCCAGAGAGCAGTTCGAGCAGAGAACTCACAAGAGACTGATCGACATCATCGCACCGACGCAGAAGACGGTTGACGCACTGTCCCGCCTTGAGATGCCTGCAGGTGTGTATGTTGATATTAAAATGAAAAACAAATAATTCCTGCGGCTAGAATGAATTCCTTAAAAGAAGGTATTCCGCTGTAGAGAGAACAGGAGGAAACGTAAGAATGAAGAAAGCTATCTTAGCTACAAAAGTCGGAATGACTCAGATCTTCAACGAAGACGGAGTGCTCACTCCGGTTACCGTGCTTCAGGCCGGACCGTGTGTTGTAACTCAGGTTAAAACCGTAGAGAACGACGGATATGCCGCTGTTCAGGTTGGTTTCGTTGATACCAGAGAAAAACTGGTGAACAAAGCAGAGAAAGGACACTTTGACAAAGCAGGCGTTGCTTACAAGAAATTTGTCAGAGAGTTTAGATTAGAGAATGCTGCTGAGTACGCACCGGCACAGGAGATCAAAGCAGACATCTTCGCTGCAGGCGATAAGATCGATGCAACTGCTGTATCCAAAGGAAAAGGTTTCCAGGGTGCTATTAAGAGACTTGGCCAGCACAGAGGACCGATGGCTCATGGTTCCAAATTCCATCGTCATCAGGGTTCCAACGGCGCTTGCTCCGATCCGAGTAAGGTATTCAAAGGAAAAGGAATGCCTGGACACATGGGCGCTAAACAGATTACTATCCAGAATCTGGAAGTAGTCAAAGTTGACGCAGAGAACAACTTACTGTTGGTAAAAGGTGCGGTACCAGGACCTAAGAAAGCCTTAGTTACCATCAAAGAGACCGTTAAGAGCGGTAAATAAGGTTTAGGGAAAGGAGGAACACATAAATGGCAAACGTATCTGTTTATAATATGGAAGGCAAAGAAGTTGGCGCAATCGAGTTAAATGATGCAGTATTTGGTGTTGAAGTAAACGAACATCTGGTACACATGGCAGTCGTTGCACAGCTTGCAAATAAAAGACAGGGAACTCAGAAAGCAAAAACCCGTTCCGAAGTTTCCGGTGGTGGAAGAAAACCGTGGAGACAGAAAGGAACCGGACATGCTCGTCAGGGTTCAACAAGAGCTCCGCAGTGGACTGGCGGTGGCGTAGTATTCGCTCCGACTCCGAGAGATTACACGATCCGTCTGAACAAGAAAGAGAAGAGACTTGCTCTGAAATCTGTTCTGACCAACTGTGTAAATGAGAATAAATTCATCGTTCTCGATGAACTGAAATTCGACGAGATCAAAACTAAAAAAATGCAGGCAGTTCTGGATGCACTGAACGTATCCAAAGCGCTGGTAGTTCTCAACGAGAACGACACTAACGTTGTTAAGTCTGCAAGCAACATCGCAAACATTCAGACAGCTCTGACCAACACCATCAATGTGTATGACATTCTGAAATACAACACGGTTGTTGTTACCAAGGATGCTGTTAAGACCATCGAGGAGGTATATGCATAATGGCTGATATCAAATACTATGATGTAATCCTCAAACCGGTTATCACTGAGAAGAGTATGGCAGCTATGAGCGAGAAAAAATACACTTTCCTTGTTCATACCGAGGCTACCAAATCTCAGGTGAAAGAAGCAGTAGAGAAAATGTTCGCTGGTACTAAAGTACAGAGCGTAAACACCATGAACTGCGACGGAAAGAATAAGAGACGTGGCATGGTTGTCGGCAAAACCGCAAAAACCAAAAAAGCCATCGTTCAGCTGACTGCAGACAGCAAAGACATCGAGATCTTTGAGGGACTGTAAGTCGTAAGCGATTTAAAACTATGTGCATACGAGCACGACAATTTCGTAGATATTGAAAGGAGATAAAGTAATGGGAATCAAAACATACCGCCCATATACACCTTCCAGAAGACATATGTCCGGTTATGATTTCGCGGAGATCACCAAAAGCACTCCGGAGAAATCTCTGGTCGTTTCTCTTAAGAAAAACGCAGGACGTAATGCTCAGGGTAAAATCACTGTGAGACACCGTGGAGGTGGATCCAGAAGAAAATATAGAATCATCGATTTCAAGAGAAGAAAAGATGGAGTTCCGGCAACTGTTGTTGGTATCGAGTACGATCCGAACAGAACTGCTAACATTGCACTGATCTGCTACGCAGACGGTGAGAAAGCTTACATCCTTGCTCCGCAGGGACTGAAAGTTGGAATGGTTATTATGAATGGACCGGAGGCAGAGGTTCATGTAGGAAACTGCCTGCCGCTGGAGAATATTCCGGTTGGTACTATGGTTCATAACGTAGAGTTATACGCTGGTAAGGGCGGACAGCTGGTTCGTTCTGCTGGTAACAGCGCTCAGCTGATGGCTAAGGAAGGCAAATATGCTACCTTGAGAATGCCGTCCGGCGAGATGAGAATGGTTCCGCTGAACTGCCGTGCAACCGTTGGTGTTGTAGGTAATGGCGAGCACAACCTGATCAACGTTGGTAAAGCTGGTCGTAAACGTCACATGGGAATTAGACCTACTGTCCGTGGTTCCGTCATGAACCCGAACGATCATCCGCATGGTGGTGGAGAAGGAAAGACTGGTATCGGTCGTCCGGGTCCGTGCACACCTTGGGGTAAACCGGCTCTTGGTCTTAAGACTAGAAAGAAGAACAAGCAGTCCAACAAGCTGATCGTTAGAAGAAGAGATGGCAGAACATTCAAATAAGGAATAGGAGGTTTCACAATGGCTCGTTCATTAAAAAAAGGACCATTTGCAGATGCTAGCCTGCTTAAGAAAGTAGACGCTATGAACGCAAGCGGAAGTAAGGCCGTGATCAAGACCTGGTCTCGCCGTTCCACCATTTTCCCGCAGATGGTTTCACATACAATCGCAGTACACGATGGAAGAAAACATGTTCCGGTATATGTTACTGAGGATATGGTAGGACACAAACTCGGAGAGTTCGTTCCGACCAGAACTTACAGAGGACATGGAAAAGACGAGAAGAAGTCCAGACGTTAGTCGTTGATATATTGGAAGGAGGTTACATCGAATGGCAAAGGGATCCAGAAGTCAGATTAAGAGAGAAAGAAATGCCCAGAAGGATACCAGACCGTCTGCTAAGTTATCTTATGCACACGTTTCTGTCCAGAAGGCTTGCTTCGTTTTAGATGCCATCAGAGGTAAAGACGTGGAAACTGCACTTGGTATTGTTGCTTACAATCCGAGATATGCATCCACACTGATTGAGAAATTATTAAAGTCCGCAATCGCAAATGCGGAGAACAATAACGGAATGCACGCTGAGAATCTTTATGTAGCTGCCTGCTATGCAGACAAGGGACCGACCATGAAGAGAATCAGACCGAGAGCACAGGGCCGCGCTTATCGTATCGAGAAGAGAATGAGCCACATCACGATCGTGCTTGACGAGAAGAAATAAGGAGGACAATCATGGGACAGAAAGTTAACCCGCACGGCCTTAGAGTCGGTGTTATTAAAGACTGGGATTCCAAATGGTATGCGGAAGCAGATTTCGCAGACTGCCTGGTTGAAGATTATCAGATCAGAAAGTTCCTGAAAAAGAAACTGTACAGCGCTGGAGTTTCCAAGATTGAGATCGAGAGAACCTCCGACCGCGTTAAAATTATCATCTCTACTGCAAAACCGGGTATGATCATCGGTAAAGGCGGAGCAGAGATCGAAAAAGTAAGAGCTGAATTACAGAAGATGACTACTAAGAAAGTAGTTGTAGATATTAAAGAAGTTAAGAGACCGGACCGTGAGGCTCAGCTCGTTGCAGAGAACATTGCACAGCAGCTGGAGAATCGTATCTCCTTCCGTCGTGCTATGAAATCCTGCATGGGACGTGCTATGAAGTCTGGTGCAAAGGGAATTAAAGTTACCTGTTCAGGTCGTCTTGGCGGCGCTGATATGGCTCGTACCGAGACTTATTCAGATGGTACAATCCCGCTGCATACTCTGAGAGCAGATATTGACTATGGTTTCGCAGAAGCAGATACTACCTACGGCAAAACTGGCGTAAAGGTATGGATCTACAGAGGCGAGATTCTTCCAACAAAGGCAGCAAAGGAAGGGAGCGATAAATAATGTTAATGCCAAAGAGAGTAAAGCGCCGTAAACAGTTCCGCGGTACTATGACCGGTAAGGCGCTTAGAGGTAATAAGATTACAAATGGTGAATATGGTATTGTTGCTCTTGAGCCGTGCTGGATCAAATCCAATCAGATCGAGGCAGCCCGTATCGCTATGACCCGTTACATCAAACGTGGTGGTAAAGTTTGGATCAAAATTTTCCCGGATAAACCCGTAACCAACAAGCCGGCTGAGACCCGTATGGGTTCCGGTAAAGGAACGCTGGAGTACTGGGTGGCAGTTGTTAAACCGGGCCGTGTTATGTTTGAGATTTCCGGAGTATCCGAAGAGATCGCAAAAGAGGCACTGCGTCTGGCTACCCACAAGTTACCCTGCAAATGTAAAGTCGTTTCTCGCGCAGACTTAGAAGGCGGTGATAACAGTGAAAATGAATAAATATGTTGAAGATTTAAAAGCAAAATCAGCTGCAGAACTGAACAATGAGTTAGTAGCTGCAAAGAAGGAACTTTTCAACCTGAGATTCCAGAATGCAACCAATCAGCTGGATAACACGGCAAGAATCAAAGAGGTTCGTAAGAATATTGCCCGTATTCAGACTGTTATCGCACAGAAGAATGCGTAAGCCTGGAAGCTGCAGTTTGAGAAAGGAGAACAATCGTGGAAAGAAATCTGAGAAAAACCCGTGTCGGTAAAGTGGTTAGCAATAAAATGGATAAGACCATCGTAGTTGCTGTAGAGAACCATGTAAAACATCCGCTCTACGGAAAGATCGTTAAGAAGACTTATAAATTAAAAGCGCACGATGAGAATAATGAGTGCGGAATCGGTGATACCGTAAAAGTTATGGAGACCAGACCGCTGTCTAAAGACAAGAGATGGAGACTGGTTAGCATTATTGAGAAAGCCAGATAGGAGGATGCCGCAATGGTACAGCAGGAAACAAGACTGAAAGTTGCTGATAACACCGGTGCAAAAGAATTACTCTGCATCCGCGTTATGGGCGGCTCTACAAGAAGATATGCAAACATCGGCGATGTGATCGTTGCCAGCGTTAAAGATGCAACACCAGGCGGTGTTGTTAAAAAGGGCGATGTAGTGAAGGCTGTTGTAGTCCGCACTGTTAAAGGCGCTCGCCGTAAAGACGGCTCCTACATCAAATTTGATGAGAATGCCGCAGTTATTATCAAAGAGGATAAGAACCCGAGAGGAACTCGTATCTTTGGGCCGGTAGCGAGAGAGCTTCGTGAGAAACAGTTCATGAAGATCGTATCCCTTGCTCCGGAAGTATTATAGGAGGTATCGGAATATGTCTACAATGAAAATTAAAAAAGGCGACACCGTCAGAGTCATTGCCGGTACTGACAAAGGAAGCGAAGGCAAGGTTATCGCTGTAAATCATAAAAACAACACCGTTCTTGTTGAAGGTGTAAACATGATTACAAAACACACCAAACCGTCACCGGCTAATCAGGAAGGCGGAATCATTCATCAGGAAGGACCGATCGACGCTTCTAACGTTATGTTCGTAAGCGATGGAAAAGTTTCCAGAATCGGTTTCAAGATGGACGGAGACAAGAAAGTCCGCGTTGCAAAAGCAACCGGTAAGGTTATCGACTAATATTTGAGGAAGGAGGTCTGGAGAAGTTGAGTAGACTCAGTGAGCAGTACAAAAATGAGATCGTAGACGCTATGATCAAAAAATTTGAATATAAAAACATTATGGAAGTGCCGAAGCTTGACAAAGTTGTTATCAACATGGGTGTCGGCGAGGCTAAAGAGAATGCTAAAGTGCTGGATTCTGCAGTAAAAGATCTGGAGACCATCACCGGTCAGAAAGTAGTTCTGACCAGAGCAAAGAATTCCGTAGCAAACTTCAAAATCCGTGAGGGTATGCCGATCGGATGCAAAGTTACCCTGCGTGGTGAGAAAATGTACGAGTTCGTGGATCGTCTGGTAAACCTGGCGCTCCCGCGTGTACGTGACTTCCGTGGTGTAAATCCGAACGCTTTCGATGGCAGAGGAAACTATGCACTCGGAATCAAAGAACAGCTGATTTTCCCGGAAATTGAATATGATAAAGTGGACAAAGTAAGAGGTATGGATATTATCTTCGTTACTACCGCTAAGACAGACGAGGAGGCTCGTTATCTGTTAAGCTTATTCAATATGCCATTCGCTAAATAGGAGGGAATTTCATGGCTAAGACATCGATGAAAATCAAACAGCAGCGCAAACAGAAATTCTCCACCAGAGAATACAGCCGCTGCAGAATTTGCGGTCGTCCGCATGCTTACCTTAGAAAATATGGAATCTGCAGAATTTGCTTCCGTGAGCTGGCTTATGCAGGCCAGATCCCGGGCGTAAAGAAAGCAAGCTGGTAGAAAGGAGACGTCAAAATGACAACGAACGATCCAATCGCAGATATGCTCACTAGAATCCGCAATGCGAACACTGCAAAGCATGACACTGTAGATGTTCCGGCATCCAAGATGAAACTTGCAATCGCAGACATCCTGGTTGATGAGGGATATGTTGAGAAATACGATCTGGTAGATAACGGAAACTTCAAAGATATCCGTATCACCTTAAAATATGGAAAAGACAAAAACGATAAAATTATCGCTGGTCTGAAGAGAATTTCCAAACCGGGTCTGCGTGTATACGCAGCAAAGGATGAGCTTCCGAAAGTTCTCGGTGGCCTTGGAATCGCTATCATCTCCACCAATAAAGGTGTGATGACTGACAAGAAAGCTAGACAGCTGAATGTTGGTGGCGAAGTTCTTGCATTTGTTTGGTAGTAAATATTTATTTACCATATAACTCACTGAAAACAGAAGGGACAAAGTTGTCCCTTCCGAAAATCTAAGTAAGGAGGATTTGAATTATGTCCCGTATCGGAAGATTACCGGTAGCGATCCCGGACGGAGTAACCGTGACCGTAGCCGAGGGAAACAAAGTGACCGTAAAAGGCCCGAAGGGAACTCTGGAAAGAGTACTTCCCGCAGAAATGACAATCAAAGTTGAGGATGGACACGTAGTAGTGACCAGACCGAACGATCTGAAGAAGATGAAATCTTTACACGGATTAACCAGAACTCTGATTTCTAACATGGTAACTGGTGTTCACACTGGTTATGAGAAAGTTCTTGAGGTAAACGGTGTTGGTTATCGTTGCTCCAAATCTGGAAAGAACCTGACTCTTCATCTTGGATACTCTCATCCGGTTGAGATGACTGATCCGGAAGGTCTTGAGGCTGTTGTAGACGGCAACAAGATCACCGTTAAGGGAATCGACAAGGAAAAAGTTGGCCAGTACGCTGCTGAGATTCGCGATAAGAGAAGACCTGAGCCGTATAAGGGCAAAGGTATCAAGTATGAGACCGAAGTTATCAGACGTAAAGTTGGTAAGACTGGTAAGAAATAAATAAGGAGAGTGTAAAGATGGTTAGTAAGAAATCAAGAAGCGAAGTTCGCGCTAAAAAGCATTACAGACTGCGCAACCACATCAGCGGCACCGCTGAGAGACCCCGTCTGGCAGTGTTCAGAAGTAATAATCATATGTATGCTCAGATTATTGACGACACCGTTGGAAACACTCTGGTATCTGCTTCTACCCTTCAGAAGGATGTAAAAGCTGAGCTTGAGAAAACCAACAACGTTGATGCAGCAGCATATCTTGGAAAAGTTATCGCAGAGAAAGCCCTTGAAAAAGGAATCAAAGAGGTTGTATTTGACCGTGGCGGATTCATTTATCAGGGTAAGATTGCAGCACTGGCTGAGGCAGCCCGTGAAGCAGGACTGGAATTTTAGAGGAGGAGGAGACATAACATGAGACATGAGATCATTGATGCAAGTCAGTTAGAACTGACTGATAAAGTCGTGTCAATCAAGCGTGTTAGTAAGACCGTAAAAGGCGGACGTAGCATGCGTTTCACGGCTCTGGTAGTCGTTGGTGACGGAAATGGTCACGTAGGCGCTGGTCTTGGAAAAGCCACTGAAATTCCGGAAGCTATCCGCAAAGGAAAAGAAGATGCCGTTAAGAAACTGGTGACCGTCGCACTGGATGAGAATAAGAGTATTCCGCATGACAACTTTGGTAAGTTCGGAAGCGCTTCCGTGCTGCTGAAGAAATCCCCGGAAGGTACCGGTATCATCGCAGGAGGTCCTGCACGTGCCGTTGTAGAGCTTGCTGGTATCAAGAATATCCGTACCAAATCTCTTGGATCTAACAACAAACAGAACGTAGTTCTGGCTACTATCGATGGACTGGCAAAACTGACTTCTCCGGAGGAAGTTGCTAAGAAGCGTGGTAAATCTGTAGACGAGATCATGGCATAAGGAGGAGAATGAAAATGGCAGAGAAATTAAAAATCACATTAGTAAAATCTCCTATCGGCGCCATCCCGAAGCAGAAGGCTACGGTAGAAGCACTTGGTCTGAAGAAAGTAAACAAGACCGTTGAAATGCCGGATAACGAAGCAGTTCGTGGAATGATCTGGCATGTAAGACACTTAGTAAAAGTGGAAGAAATCTAATTATCAGAAAGTAAGGAGGTGTCACAATGGACTTATCTAATTTACAGTACGCTGAAGGCTCCAGACAGAGCAACAACTTCAGAAGAGGCCGTGGACATGGTTCAGGAAATGGTAAGACTGCAGGTAAGGGCCACAAAGGTCAGAAAGCTCGTTCAGGAGCTCCGAGACCGGGCTTTGAGGGTGGTCAGATGCCGTTATACAGAAGACTCCCGAAGAGAGGCTTTACCAATCGTAACAGCAGAGAGATCGTTGCGATCAACTTAAGCGCTCTGGAAGCTTTCGAGAATGATAGCGTTGTTTCTGTAGAGACTCTGATTGCAGAAGGAATCGTTAAGAACCCGAAAGACGGAGTAAAGATTCTTGGAAATGGAGAATTAACCAAGAAACTGACTGTACAGGCAAATGCTTTTTCTGCAAGTGCAGCAGCTAAAATTGAGGCTCTTGGTGGAAAAGCCGAGGTGATCTAATGTTCAAAACCTTGCGGAACGCATTAAAAATTGAAGATATTCGTAAAAAGTTAATCTTTACATTTTTTATGCTGATCGTTGTACGGTTCGGTTCACAGCTTCCGATTCCGGGTGTGAATAGAAGCTACTTCCAGCAATGGTTTGCACAGCAGACCGGTGACGCATTCAACTTCTTTGATGCGTTCACCGGTGGTTCTTTTACGAGCATGTCTCTCTTTGCGCTGGGTATTACGCCGTACATCACTTCTTCCATTATTGTCCAGCTTCTGACTATTGCTATTCCTAAACTGGAAGAGATGCAGAAAGATGGCGAGGACGGAAGAAAGAAAATACAGACCATTTCCCGTTATCTGACCGTTGCCTTGGCGCTGATCGAAGGTATTGCCATGACGATCGGATTCGGTGGAAGAGGATTGCTGGAATCTGCAACGATTCCGAATATGATTGTTGTCGTGGCTGCCATGACAGCAGGAAGTGCATTCCTTATGTGGATCGGTGAAGAGATTACACAGTATGGTGTTGGTAATGGTATTTCTATTGTATTGTTAATCAACATCGTATCCAGAATCCCGGACGATTTCGTAACACTGTTTGATCAGTTTATGAAAGGTAAGACGATTCTGAATGCAGTGCTTGCAGCTTTGATCATTATCGGGGTTGTACTTGTAACGGTTATTTTTGTTGTTATCCTGCAGGATGGAGAGCGCAGAATTCCGGTACAGTATGCAAAGAAAATGCAGGGCCGCAAGATGGTTGGCGGACAGTCCACCAACATACCTTTGAAGGTAAATACTGCAGGTGTAATTCCAGTCATCTTCGCATCTTCGCTGATGAGCTTCCCGGGAGTGATCGCATCACTTCTTGGAAAAACGGGTGGAACTGGAATTGGTTCCAAAATTCTGACTGGATTAAGTCAGTCCAGCTGGTGTGATCCCAGCCGGCCGATTTATTCGATCGGACTTTTGATTTACATTGTATTAGTTGTATTCTTTGCATACTTCTATACATCCATCACGTTTAATCCGATTGAGGTTTCCAATAATATGAAGCGCCAGGGTGGATTCATTCCAGGTATTCGTCCGGGTAAGCCGACTACGGAATATCTCAGCAAGATTTTAAATTACATTGTATTTATCGGTGCAGTAGGACTGATTATAGTATGTGTGATCCCGATTGTATTCAATGGCGTTTTCGGCGCTGATGTTTCCTTCGGCGGTACATCCATCATCATTATTGTCGGAGTTGTTCTGGAGACATTAAAGCAGATCGAATCTCAGATGCTGGTACGTTACTATAAAGGTTTTCTGAACGATTAGTCGATGAAGAAAAAAGCCTGTACGGAAATGCCAATCTGGTAATTTTGTACAGGCTATTTTAAAATGTATAAACTGGTATAAATTGGAGAAACTATTATGAAAATCATTATGTTGGGAGCTCCTGGTGCAGGAAAAGGAACTCAGGCAAAGAAAATTGCAGCGAAATGTGAAATCCCGCACATTTCTACAGGAGATATTTTCCGCGCAAACATTAAAAACGATACAGAGCTTGGAAAGAAAGCAAAGACATACATGGATCAGGGACTGCTGGTTCCGGATGAACTGGTATGTGACCTGGTAGTTGACAGAATTCAGCAGGATGACTGTAAGAAGGGATATATTCTGGATGGATTCCCACGTACGATCCCGCAGGCAGAGAGTCTTGATAAGGCGCTCGCAGCCATTGGTGAAAAAATGGATTATGCTATTGACGTGGAAGTACCAGATGAAAATATCGTAAAAAGAATGGGCGGACGCCGCGCATGCGTTGGCTGCGGAGCGACCTATCATCTGGTTTATGCACCGACAAAAAAAGAAGGTATTTGTGACGCGTGCGGAGGAGATCTGATTCTTCGTGACGATGACAAGCCGGAAACCGTACAGAAACGTCTGGGTGTTTATCATGAGCAGACCCAGCCGCTGATTGATTATTATAAGAAACAGGGTATCCTGAAAGAAGTAGACGGATCCGTTGATATGGAAGATGTCTTCAAGGAGATCCTGAAGATTCTGGGAGTATAAAAAGATGGCAGTTACGGTTAAATCTGCAAGAGAAATTGAATTGATGCGGGAAGCTGGAAGACTTCTGGAAATTGTTCATGACGAGATGGCAAAAATCATCCGTCCGGGGATTTCCACCATGGATATTAATGAGAGGGGAGACAAGGTGATCCGCGAACTTGGATGTAAACCGAATTTCCTGAATTACGGTGGTTTTCCGGCATCCATCTGTGTTTCCGTGAATGAAGAGGTTGTTCATGGAATTCCGCGCAGAGATCATTTCCTGAAAGAAGGAGACATTGTCAGCCTGGATGCAGGATTGATTTACAAAGGATATCATTCCGATGCAGCCAGAACTCATGCAGTGGGAGCCATCAGTCCGGAGGCACAGAAGCTTCTGGATGTGACGAAGCAGAGTTTCTTTGAAGGAATTAAGCAGGCGAAAGCAGGCAATCACCTTTTTGATATATCTGCAGCCATCGACGACTATGTGAGCGGTTTTGGATATGGAATCGTTCAGGATCTGGTCGGTCATGGAATTGGCACTAATCTCCATGAAGATCCCCAGATTCCGAATTTCCGTCAGAAACGCCACGGCATCAAACTGGTGCCGGGTATGACACTGGCCATTGAACCTATGGTCAATATGGGTACCTGGAAAGTAAAATGGCTGGATGATGAATGGACGGTAATATCCGAAGACCATTCGCTCTCTGCTCATTATGAGAATACCATTCTCATAACGGATGGAGAACCGGAGATCCTGACACTTCATATGTAGATTCGAGAGGAATCATATCTATGGTAAAAATGGAAGTGGGCATGCTGGCCAGAAGTAAGGCTGGACATGACAGGAACAGACTCTATGTCATAGACCGTATAGATGCAGAATATGTATGGTTATTAGATGGGGTTCACCACACAACGGAGAATCCGAAAAAGAAAAAACGCAGACATGTGCAGGTCATTCACCGGTATGTGTCGTCAGATAGCCAAAACTGGCAGGAGGATAAGAATGTCTAAAGCAGATGCAATTGAAATTGAAGGAACTGTAATCGAAAAGCTCCCGAATGCAACTTTCCAGGTAGAACTGGAAAATGGTCATAAAGTGCTTGCACATATCAGCGGAAAACTCCGTATGAATTTCATCCGTATATTACCGGGTGATAAAGTGACCATCGAGCTTTCTCCGTATGATCTTTCCAAGGGAAGAATTATTTGGAGAGATAAATAAGAAAGTTAATATGATTGTAAAAGACAGGTCTGTAACGGATCTGTCTTTTTTTGAAATTTTCAAAAAAACTCTTGCAATTTGAAAATTGATATGCTACTATACTCTAGTATGATTTTCACGGAGTCTTTGCGCCTGTTTTTGTGCGCTTTTCAATGATTTTTGTGGGGATCGGAAACAAGAAACGCCTTGTTTTCCTGATAGTTTCGCTTCAGAACCCAGTGGCGAGGCAAGAAGGAAAACGCAAGATGTGAAAGGAGGATTTTTACGATGAAAGTAAGATCATCTGTAAAGCCCATTTGCGAAAAATGCAAAATCATCAAAAGAAAAGGCAGTATCAGAGTAATTTGCGAGAATCCGAAGCATAAACAGCGTCAGGGCTAATTTCGCAAACTGTGATTCTTGTGAAAATTTTTTTGTGCGGCTGCATGAACGCATCTTTGATGATGTTGCATGATTACAAAATAGATTTGACCAGGATTATTCACAATGATATTGCTTAAAACGGAGAAATGCGGATGCAGAGTATCTGAAAGGTCGGGTATTTATCCGGCTGGATGTACCGAATGTGTATATCCCATTTAGGAAAGTGTCAGCGGGCACCTATTAAAAAACGCCCGGAACCCAATTTTTTATTAGGAGGAATAATCACAATGGCTCGTATTGCTGGTGTAGATTTACCGAGAGAGAAACGTGTAGAGATCGGTCTGACTTACATCTTCGGAATCGGAAGAGTAAGCTCCAACCGTATTCTTGCACAGGCTGGGGTTAACCCGGATACCCGTGTCAGAGATCTGACTGACGATGAGGTAAAGAGAATCAGTGCAGTTATCGACGAGACTCAGACCGTCGAGGGTGATCTGAAGAGACAGATCGCAATGGATATCAAGAGACTTCAGGAGATCGGATGCTATAGAGGTGTTCGTCATCGTAAGAGCCTTCCGGTTCGTGGTCAGAAAACTAAGACCAACGCAAGAACCAGAAAGGGTCCGAAGAAGACTGTTGCTAACAAGAAGAAATAAGTTTCCCGTTAATAGATAGAATTTAAGAAAGTAGGTTAGTTTAGAAATGGCTAAAGTTACGAAAAAAGTGACAAAAAAGCGTATCAAGAAAAACGTTGAACGCGGACAGGCACATATCCAGTCATCTTTCAATAACACAATCGTTACCCTGACCGATGCAGAAGGTAACGCACTGAGCTGGGCAAGTGCCGGTGGTCTTGGTTTTAGAGGTTCAAGGAAATCTACTCCCTATGCAGCTCAGACTGCTGCAGAGACAGCTACCAAAGCAGCTCTTATTCACGGTCTTAAGACTGTAGACGTATTCGTAAAAGGACCTGGTTCAGGAAGAGAGGCAGCTATCCGTGCGCTTCAGGCTTGCGGACTTGAGGTTGTCAGCATCACAGACGTGACTCCGGTACCGCACAATGGATGCCGGCCGCCGAAACGCAGAAGAGTTTAATAGGAGGGTATGAAAGATGGCAGTAAATAGAACACCTGTCCTTAAAAGATGCCGGTCCCTTGATCTGGACCCGATCTATTTAGGAATTGATAAAAAATCTAACAGACATTCTCAGAAAGGCAATAAGAAGATTTCCGAGTACGGACTTCAGCTGAGAGAAAAACAGAAAGCAAAATTCATTTACGGCGTACTTGAGAAACCTTTCCGTAACTACTACGAGAAGGCTGATCGTATGAAAGGTATGACCGGTGAGAACCTGATGGCTATGCTTGAGACCAGACTGGATAACGTAATTTTCCGTCTTGGATTCGCAAGAACCCGTAAAGAGGCTAGACAGATCGTTGATCACAAACACGTTCTCGTAAACGGCAAACAGGTAAATATTCCGTCTTACCTTGTTAAAGCTGGTGATACTGTAGAGATCAAAGAGTCCTGCAAAGGATCTGATCGTTACAAATCCGTACTTGAGACTACTGCTGGAAGACTTGTTCCGGAGTGGCTTGAGTCCGATCAGGAGAACCTGAAAGGTGTAGTTAAAGAGCTTCCGACCAGAGACATGATTGATGTCCCGGTTAACGAGATGCTTATCGTCGAGCTGTATTCTAAGTAATTTGTCGCCTAACACAGAACAGGAGGGGCTTTTCGTGGTGGTATTTAATAAACCCAAAATTGAAATAGCAGATATTTCAGAAGATAAAAAATATGGTAAGTTCGTAGTGGAACCATTGGAAAGAGGCTATGGTACGACCCTCGGCAACTCCCTGAGAAGAATTATGCTGTCCTCCCTGCCGGGTTCCGCTGTGAGCCAGGTAAAGATTGATGGCGTGCTTCACGAGTTCAGCTCTATCCCTGGCGTCAAAGAAGATGTAACTGAGATCATTATGAACATCAAGAGCCTGTCAATTAAGAACAACAGCGACTCTGACGAGCCGAAGGTTGCTTATATTGATTTCGAGGGCGAAGGTGTTGTAACCGCAGCTGATATTCAGTGCGATCCGGATGTAGAGATTCTGAATCCGGAAGTAGTGATTGCACATCTGAATGGCGGTGCAGACAGCAAACTTTACATGGAGCTGACCATTACCAAGGGCAGAGGCTATGTGAGCGCTGACAAGAATAAGAATGACGAGCTTCCTATCGGTGTGATTGCGGTGGATTCCATCTACACACCAGTGGAGCGTGTAAACCTTAAAGTAGAGAATACCCGTGTTGGGCAGATTACAGACTATGACAAACTGACTCTGGATGTGTACACCAATGGCACACTGGCTCCGGATGAGGCTGTCAGTCTTGCAGCAAAGGTTCTGAGCGAGCATTTAAGCCTGTTCATCGACCTTTCTGAAAATGCAAAATCTGCTGAAATTATGGTAGAGACTGAGAATGACGAGAAAGAGAAAGTTCTTGAGATGAATATTGATGAACTGGAACTGTCCGTACGTTCTTATAACTGCCTGAAGAGAGCGGGAATCAATACAGTAGAAGAGCTTTGCAACCGCACTTCTGAGGATATGATGAAGGTTCGTAATCTTGGTCGTAAGTCTCTGGAAGAGGTACTTGCAAAACTGAAAGAACTTGGTCTGGAGTTAAACCAGAGCGAGGAGTAAAGAATGATAACTGCCCGCATTAGTAAGTCCGATGAGCGTAATGCGGGTAGATGTATGTAAGTTGAAGCCAGACCCCTGGACAGTAAGTCCGATGAAGCGTGTGCAGGGGCGCAACCAAATGGAGGAAAATTAAAATGGCAAAATATAGAAAACTGAGCAGAACTGCTTCTCAGAGAAAAGCATTACTTAGAGGACAGGTAACCGCACTGCTGGCTAACGGCAAAATCGTTACCACCGAGGCTAAGGCTAAAGAGATCCGTAAAATCGCAGAGGGTATCATCGCTCTGGGCGTAAAAGAGAAAGATAACTTCGAGACTGTAAAAGTTACCGCTAAAGTTGCTCGTAAAGACAAAGATGGTAAGAGAGTCAAAGAAGTTGTTGATGGAAAGAAAGTAACTGTTTATGATGAAGTTGAGAAAGAGATCAAAAAAGATCTTCCGTCCAGACTTCATGCAAGAAGACAGATGCTAAAAGTTCTCTACACCGTTAAGACTCCGGTAGAGGGAAGCAAAAAGACCAAAGAAGTAGATATGGTTGCTAAGATCTTCGATGAGATCGCACCGAAATACGCTGGAAGAAACGGCGGATATACCCGTATCGTTAAAATCGGCCAGAGAAAAGGTGACGCAGCTATGGAAGTTCTTCTGGAGCTCGTTTAATTTAAGTTTGAACCTTTTGAACCGCAGGAATTTGTTCCTGCGGTTTTTTTATGATACAGGAATTGCCATCTAAGTAGAAATCTTCTATAATGGATACAAACAGGGAAAGGCAGGTATCTCATATGGATATTCTTTGGAGCGATCGGAAAAGATGGACGTTTTTAGGACTTCCGTGGACATTTACAAAATACACTTGTACGTCGGAAAAATTTATTGTAGAATCCGGAGTTTTTTCTAAAAAAGAGGAGGAGATCCGGCTGTACCGTATTATGGATCTGACACTGGAGCGGTCTTTCGTACAGAGACTGTTTGGAATGGGAACCATTACCTGCGATACGGTAGATAAATCTACCCCAAAACTGTGCATTATAAATGTAAAGGACTCCAGACGGGTCAAAGAACTGATTTCAGAGGCGGTAGAAAAAGAACGTGTGAAAAAACGGGTATCTTCCCGCGAATATATGACAGTGGATGATGATTGTGATTGCGACTGTGACTGTGATCACGATCATGAGGAGGATGAATCAAAATGATAAACGAGACCATGTATGGCCTTGGAAGTAAGAGCTCCGTGATTCGCGAGCTCTTTGCTTATGGTCTGGAGAGAAAAAAAGTTGTAGGAGAGGACAAGGTATATGATTTCAGTCTGGGAAATCCCAGCATTCCGGCACCCCATGAGGTAAAAGATGCATTACTGAAGCTTCTGGAAGAACCAGCAGAGGTGCTGCACAGTTATTCTCCGGCATCCGGTGATCCAAAAGCAAAGCAGATGCTGGCAGAATCTGTAAACCGCAGATTTGAAACCCATTTCAGCGGGGATAATTTCTATATGACAGTGGGTGCTGCGGCCTCTCTCAATATCAGCATTCATGCCATCACCAATCCAGGGGATGAGTTTATCACCTTTGCACCGTTTTTTCCGGAATACACGGTTTGGGTGGAAAATGCAGGGGCAAAGCTGCTCATTACTCCGGCTGATACAGAGAGTTTTCAGATAGATTTTGAAGCTTTTGAGAAACTTTTGAGCCCGAAGACGAAGGGCATTATTATTAATTCTCCGAATAATCCAAGCGGCGTCGTTTATTCGGAGGATACGATTATCAAATTGTCTAAAGTGCTTTGTAAGAAAGAAAAAGAGTATGGACATACTATTTATCTGATTGCCGATGAACCTTATCGTGAGATTGTGTATGATGGACTGAATGTACCATATATTCCGAAATATTATAATGACACATTTGTATGTTATTCTTACAGCAAATCCCTGTCTTTACCGGGTGAGCGCATTGGTTATATCATCGTGCCGGATGAGATGGCAGATTCCAAACGTGTGATGGCTGCGGTAAATGGTGCAGGACGTGCGCTGGGCTTTGTATGTGCGCCGGTGTTGTTCCAGAAAGCGGTTGCCATGTGTGCGGATGTACCAAGTGATATTGAGGCTTATGCTCGAAATAAAGATCTTCTTTACAATGGTCTGACAAGACTCGGCTATGACTGCGTACGGCCTCAGGGAGCATTCTATCTTTTTGTGAAATCTCCGGAGAAGAGCGGAGATGCAGGAGAGTTCTCTGAGCGCGCAAAGAAGCATGATGTACTGGTAGTTCCCAGTGACAGCTTCGGATGCCCCGGGTATGTAAGAATCTCTTACTGTGTGGCAGAGAAGACAATTCTGGATTCCCTGCCGGTATTTAAGGCGATTATGGAAGAACTGAAGGCAGAAAATTAGAGAATGATGGATGATACAGAAAAAAACCGGATTTGGCAGAAAATAACGGAATATGCAGAAGCTTCCGCATCAGAATTGTCAGAACTTCGGCGAGACTTTCATCGGCATCCGGAACCGGGCTGGATGGAATTTCGGACATCTGGCAGAATTGCGGATTTATTACATCTATATGGCTGCGATGAGGTGCTGACGGATCAACAGGTATGTAAAGCAGAAGCGCGTATGGGCGTACCGGAAGGCGGTGGCATGACAGGTGTGATCGGTATGCTGCATTGTGGAATGGGTCCCACGGTAGCGTTGCGATTTGATATAGATGCACTTCCTGTAAGGGAGTGTGAAGAACTGGATCATTTTCCTGCTCAGGAGGGCTTTCGATCTGAGCAGGCGGGGTATATGCATGCCTGCGGACATGATGGGCATATCACCGTAGGTTTAGGTACTGCGAAACTATTGTGTCAGATGAGAGAACAGCTTCACGGAACGGTAAAGTTTATTTTCCAGCCAGCAGAGGAAGGTGTTCGAGGAGCCCGGGCAATTGTGGAGAATGGTCACCTGGAGGATGTAGACTTTCTGCTTGGTGCTCATATGTATGGAGGGCCTGAGCAGCATCCGTGTGGTATCTGTATAACAGCGGGTCATGGACTGGCTACCACAAAGCTGGATGTGGATTTTCATGGGAAAGCATCCCATGCGGCGGCAGCGCCAGAACAGGGAAATAATGCATTGCTGGCAGCAGCGACCGCAGTATTGAATTTACAGGCCATTCCACGACATGGGAAGGCGGATACGAGAATCAATGTAGGAAAGCTGGTCGCGGGAAGCGGGCGAAATATTATCTGTGATGCTGCTCACATGGAATTGGAAGTAAGGGGAAAGACGTCGGAAGCCAATCAGTATATGCAGACCTATGCAGAGCGAATTGTCAAGTGTGCAGCGGAAATGCATGGTTGTACGGTAGAGACACATCTCATGGGTACAGCACTGAGCAGCAGTAATTCATCGGAGCTGAACGAACGATTGGAACAGGTATGTGCTGAGCAGCTGAAGATTCCGGTATGGCGCGACCCGGAAGCCTTCTCTAATGTGAGTGAAGATTTTTCCTGTATGTCGGAAGCGGTGAGATCCCATGGCGGACAGGCTTGTTATTTCCTGAATGTGAGCAGATGCTCAGCACCTCTTCACAATGACCGGTTTGATTTTCAGGAAGAAGCACTGGTAAATGGCGTGAAAGCGTTCTGCGGCGTGACAGCAGAACTGCTGAAAGCTTAATAGAACATAAAAAAGGCGATTTCCCCGATAAGAGGAAATCGCCTTTTTGAAAACATGATTATTTGGTTTCCGGTTCCGGATAATCCACGCCAAATGTCTCCACGGTGACAGTTTTCATCACCTGCGGAACGATGGGCTTGTCACGATAATCGGTGTCGCATTCTGCGATCTTATTTACCACATCCATGCCCTCGGTTACTTTACCGAAAGCAGCGTATGCGCCGTCCAGATGCGGAGCATCCTTATGCATAATGAAGAACTGGCTTCCTGCACTGTCCGGATGCATGGCTCTTGCCATGGAAAGGACGCCTGCGCTGTGCTTCAGGTCATTTTTGAAACGGTTCTGGTTGAACTCTCCTTTAATGGAGTATCCAGGACCACCCATGCCGGTTCCGTCCGGGCATCCGCCCTGGATCATGAAGCCTTCGATGACGCGATGGAAAATCAGACCGTTGTAGAAGCCTTTGTTTATCAGGCTGATAAAGTTATTCACGGTGTTCGGAGCGATCTCCGGATAAAGTTCTGCTTTGATGATATCACCATTTTCCATTTCGATGGTAATAACAGGATTCTGTGCCATATGAAAAATCTCCTTTAAAATAAATAGTCTCCGGCGGATTGAAAATCCTCACGGGTTCATTTAGTATTATTGTAACGGATTTTGAGCGGAAGGTAAAGGACAGATATGAAGGAAAATGAGAGCGACTGGGAACTGGACCCGGAATTTGAAAAAAGAGATGCACTTCGAAAAGCGGGAATTCCGGTGGAGATCGCAAGAACTGACCAGCTGCTGATCAGAGAAACCATCGATTCGGATATTTCGGAATTATATCGGATCGGGACAGATCAGGCTGTGAGAAAATATATTGCGCCCATGCAGCCGACACTGGAAGAGGAAATAGTCTATACAAAAGCTTATGTAAGGCATATGTATGCCTTTTATGACTTTGGCCTGTGGACGGTGCTGGAAAAGGATGTTTACGGACAGGAACGTGTCATTGGCCGGGCAGGACTTTTCCCATCAGAACGGCTGGCCGGGCAGATTGAGATGGGATATATGATTGCCCCCGAATGTCAGGGAAATGGATATGGAAAAGAAGCAGCGGAGATAGTGCTGCGCTATGCATTTAACGTGCTGGATCTGGAGGAAGTGCATCTCTTTGCGGAGAAAGAAAACAAAGCTTCTGTGAAACTGGCAGAAACCCTGCTTATCAAAGTCCCTGGCGGACAAAAGGAAAAGTGGCAGGATCTTGCGCATTTTTGGTGGGAGAATCAGAATTTTTCTTGAATTTTCAAGGTTTCTTGATATAATGTAATGAGCGCAAAAGAAAAGAAAGCACCACCGCAGGTGGTATTTTCTTTTCTTGCGCCATTAGCGAGTGAACCGCCTGCGTAGCAGGCAGCAAGCGCGACAGCGCGGGTTCACGAGGCTGTAAAAGAAGAATTTTATTGGGAGGCAGTATGATCAGGGCAGAGAACGTAACATTTGATTATGAGAGTATGGACGAAGAGGGCAACGTAGAGTCCAGAAAACGTGCGGTAAACCATGTGAATCTGGAAATACAGTCCGGGCAGTTCATCGCGGTACTGGGACATAACGGTTCCGGTAAGTCCACGTTTGCGAAGCATATCAATGCCCTGCTGACCCCGACAGAGGGAACGCTCTGGGTAGAAGGAATGAATACCAGGGATGAGAGTGAACTTTGGAACATTCGGCAGAATGCGGGAATGGTATTTCAGAATCCGGATAACCAGATTATCGGAACAATCGTAGAAGAAGACGTGGGATTTGGCCCGGAGAATCTGGGCGTGCCTACCGATGAGATCTGGCAGCGGGTGGAAGAAAGCTTAAAAGCAGTTGGTATGTATAAATACCGAAAACATTCTCCTAATAAACTGTCTGGTGGACAGAAGCAGCGTGTGGCAATTGCAGGCGTTATGGCCATGCATCCTCGCTGTATCGTGTTGGATGAGCCGACCGCTATGCTGGACCCCCACGGCAGAAAGAGTGTCATAGAGACCGTCAAAAAGTTAAATAAGGAAGAAGGCATCACGGTTATACTCATTACCCACTATATGGAAGAGGTCATTGAGGCAGACCATGTCTTTGTCATGGATGACGGAAATCTTGTCATGGATGGAACTCCAAGAGAAGTATTCTCACAGGTGGAGAAGCTGAAAGAACTTCGTTTGGATGTACCGCAGGCAACCTTGCTTGCATATGAATTGCAGAAGAAAGGATTCCCTCTGCGCGATGGCATTCTGAGTAATGAGGAACTGGTGGAAGAATTATGTCAATTAAAGTTAAAAATGTAAATTATACCTATTCCGAGGGAACTGCGTATGAGATGCATGCGCTCAAAAATATCAATCTGGAAATTCCGGATGGGCAGTTTGTGGGTCTCATTGGCCACACCGGTTCTGGAAAATCCACGTTGACACAACATTTGAATGGATTGACAAAGGCGACCAGCGGAAAGATTTATTTTAATGGAAAAGATATCTATGGAGAAAATTTTTCCATGAAGGAACTGCGCAGCAAAGTCGGACTGGTGTTCCAGTACCCGGAGCATCAGCTTTTCGAGATCGATGTGCTGACGGATGTGTGCTTTGGTCCGAAGAATTTGGGGTGCAGTAAAGAAGAGGCTGAGGAACGGGCGAAGAAAGCCCTCCGTATGGTTGGCATGGGAGAAGAATATGATAAATGTTCTCCTTTTGAACTGTCCGGCGGTCAGAAGCGTCGTGTGGCCATTGCCGGCGTACTGGCTATGGATCCGGAAGTGTTGATTCTGGACGAGCCGACGGCAGGACTTGACCCAAGAGGCCGGGATGAAATTCTGGATCAGATCAGTTATCTTCAGAAAGAGAGAGGAATCACGGTAATTCTGGTCTCCCATAGTATGGAAGATGTGGCCAGATATGTGGATCGCCTGATTGTTATGAACCAAGGAGAGGTACGTTTTGACGGGACACCCAAGGAAGTGTTTCGTCATTATAAAGAATTGGAGGAGATCGGACTTGCGGCGCCGCAGGTAACGTATCTCATGCAGGAGTTGAAGGAAAAAGGTGCGTCTGTGGATACGGAGGCAACCACAGTAGAGGAAGCTGCGGAGACCATTGAAAAATGGCTGCGACAGAGGTGAAAATAATATGATTCGAGATATAACATTAGGACAGTACTATCCGGCAAAATCCGTGATCCATCAGCTGGATCCACGGGTGAAGTTGGTAGCAACTATGCTGTATGTCATTTCCCTGTTTGTGGCGAAGGGAATCTTAGGCTATGTCATTGCCACGATTTTTCTGGCCATTGTGATCAAAACATCCAAAGTGCCATTTAAATTTATTACAAAGGGTCTGAAAGCAATCGTCATGCTGTTGATGATTACCGTGGTATTTAATCTGTTTTTGATTGATGGTGATGTAGTACTCTGGCATTTCGGTTTTTTAAAAATTACAGATAAAGGTCTGAAAACCGCCGTTTTTATGGCAATTCGTCTGATTTACCTGATCATCGGTTCTTCGATTATGACGTTGACGACCACGCCGAATGATCTGACAGACGGTCTGGAAAAATTACTGGGGCCGCTGAAAAAGGTCCATGTACCGGTGCATGAAGTGTCTATGATGATGTCCATCGCACTTCGTTTTATTCCGATTTTACTGGAAGAGACGGATAAGATTATGAAAGCGCAGATTGCCAGAGGAGCAGATTTTGAATCCGGTGGTCTGATTCAGAAAGCAAAGGCTATGATTCCGCTGCTGGTACCGCTGTTTATCTCCGCATTCCGCCGGGCAAATGATCTTGCCATGGCTATGGAAGCGCGCTGCTACCACGGAGGGGATGGGCGTACCAAGATGAAACCACTACATTATGAGAGCTGTGACAGGATGGCTTATGTGGCAGTCTGGGCTTACATGGCAGCCATGGTGGTATTTGGGAGACTGATCTATCACTATATTCCGTTTATATAGGAAAGGAATCCGTATGAAACGTGTGAAACTGGTGGTGGCCTATGACGGCACCAATTACCGGGGATGGCAGATTCAGAACAATGGTGAGACCATTGAGTCTATGCTGAATCGTGCTATCAGCAGTCTGACCGGGGAGGATATCCATGTGATGGGATCCAGCCGGACAGACTCCGGTGTTCATGCCATGGGAAATGTGGCAGTATTTGACACAGAGGCCAGAATGGCTGCAGACAAATTTTCTTATGCGTTGAATCAGCGCCTTCCGGAGGATATCCGGATTCAGAATTCCTGTGAAGTGCCTCTGGATTTTCATCCAAGATACCAAAAAACAGTGAAAACTTATGAATACCATATTCTGAACAGGGAGTTCCCGCTTCCTGCCTATCGATTGAATGCACATTTTACGTATCGGCCACTGGATATTGCACGGATGCAGGAGGCAGCGCGTTATCTGGAAGGAGAGCATGATTTTCAGAGTTTTTGTGCAGCAGGCGCCCAGGTGAAAACTACGGTTCGAACTATCTATGAATTAACTGTGGAAAAAGAGGGCGATCTGATTGTGATTCGAATTACGGGAAATGGATTTCTCTACAATATGGTTCGAATTATTGCAGGAACACTAATGAAAGTCGGTATGGGCGAATGGGAGCCGGAGCGGATGACTGAAATTCTGGAAGGCCGTGACCGGAAGCTGGCAGGACCGACGGCGCCGGCCAAAGGTCTGACGCTTATGGAGATACATTTTAAGGGAGAAAAAGAATAATGGAAGAAAATAAGATGGGCGTCATGCCCATAGGGAAACTGATTGTTACGATGTCCCTGCCTATCATGATATCCATGCTGGTGCAAGCATTGTATAATGTAGTGGACAGTGTTTTTGTGGCACGGATTGATGAATATGCCCTGACTGCAGTGTCCATGGCATTTCCAATTCAAAATCTGATGATTGCAGTCAGTGTAGGAACGGCAGTGGGTGTCAATGCACTGCTGGCTCGTTATCTTGGGGCGAAAGATTATGAAAAGGTAAATAAGATTGCAGAAAATGCTGTTTTTCTGGCAATCATGAGTTACCTGGTGTTTTTATTGATAGGACTGTTCCTGGCAGAGCCGTTTTACAGAAGCCAGACAGATATCGAAGAAATCGTGCAGTACGGCCGACAGTATATTTCCATCTGCTGTTCTCTGTCTTTTGGTGTCTTTATCCAGATTATGTTTGAACGTCTGCTTCAGGCAACAGGAAAGACGGTTTATACCATGTGTACGCAGGGAGTAGGAGCGCTTACCAATATTATTCTGGACCCGATCCTCATTTTTGGTATGTTTGGTCTGCCGCGTATGGGAGTGGCCGGAGCCGCCGCAGCAACAGTTGCAGGACAGATGGTGGCAGCAGTGCTGGCTGTGAGTTTGAATCATTTGAAAAATAAAGAAGTACGGATTCAGATGAAAGGTTTCCGTCCGAATCCGGAGATCATTGGACAGATCTATGAGATCGGGCTGCCGTCTATCGTCATGCAGGCAATTGGCTCAGCCATGAACTACGGTATGAACCGGATTCTCATCACGTTTTCCTCTACAGCAACAGCAGTCTTCGGCGTGTACTTCAAACTGCAGAGTTTTGTCTTTATGCCGGTATTCGGACTGAACAACGGAGTCACTCCAATTATTGCCTATAATTACGGTGCACAGAACAGAGAACGTGTGGTAAGTGCCATTCGTCATGTTGTGACTTATGCAGTAATTGTCATGCTGCTTGGACTGGCTGCCTTTCAGTTGTTACCGAGACAGCTTCTGTTCATGTTTGATGCGTCCGAGACGATGCTGGCTCTTGGTATTCCGGCCCTTCGGATTATCAGCCTGAGTTTTGTGCTGGCAAGCTTCGGTGTAGCAGCAAGTGGTGCATTCCAGGCACTTGGCAAATCCATCTACAGTATGTATGTATCTGTGGCCAGACAGCTGGTAGTATTGCTTCCGGCAGCATTCCTTCTGGCACAGACAGGAAGAGTGGAACTGGTGTGGTGGGCATTCCCCATCGCAGAACTTGTTTCCTTTGCAATGTCCGTAATTTTCATGGTGCATATTAACCGGAAAATCATCTCTAAAATTGGCAAAAAAAGCTGAAAAAACGGTTGACACAAGTCACGGTCTATCATATAATAATTAACTGTGACAACGCGAGAAAATATCTGATCCAATGCCCCGGTAAGATGTTTTTACGTATAAAAGCTACAAAACTTTGAATTTTAACAGGAGGTACACCTATGAACAGTTTCATGGCTAATCCAGCAAAAGTGGAAAGAAAATGGTACGTAGTTGACGCTACCGGATATACATTAGGCCGTCTGGCTTCTGAAGTAGCAAAAGTGCTGAGAGGAAAGAACAAACCGATCTTTACTCCGCATATCGATACTGGTGATTATGTAATCATCGTAAACGCAGAGAAAATCAAAGTGACCGGCAAAAAGCTGGATCAGAAGATTTACTATCATCATTCAGACTATGTAGGTGGTATGAAAGAGACCACTCTGAGAGAAATGCTTGCAAAGAAACCGGAGAAGGTTGTTGAGCTCGCAGTTAAAGGAATGCTTCCGAAAGGACCGCTCGGAAGAGAGATGTTCACCAAACTTCATGTTTATGCTGGTGCAGAGCATCCGCATACCGCTCAGAAACCGGAAGTTCTGACATTTTAATCAGGTAGGAAGAAGGAGGTAAATTATCATGGCTAAGACAAAATTCTATGGAACCGGAAGAAGAAAGAAATCCATCGCCAGAGTTTATCTGGTACCGGGAACCGGCAACATTACTGTAAATAAAAGAAGCATCGATGAGTATTTCGGACTGGAGACTCTGAAAGTTATCGTTCGTCAGCCGCTGGCAGCTACTGAGAACACCGAGAAATTCGACGTTCTGGTAAATGTTCGTGGTGGTGGTTACACCGGACAGGCAGGTGCTGTAAGACACGGTATCGCTCGTGCACTTGTACAGGCTGATCCGGAGTACAGACCGATCCTGAAAAAAGCAGGATTCCTGACTCGTGACCCGAGAATGAAAGAGCGTAAAAAATACGGTCTCAAAGCAGCTCGTCGCGCTCCGCAGTTCAGCAAGAGATAATTTGCAATTTTATAAGAATTTTTGGAAAGTCCTTAAAACCCAGTGTTTTAGGGACTTTTTTTATATCTAAGTTTTCTTAAATTTTTGAAAAAAGTAGTGAATTTTTAACGGTAGCACACACGTAGCACACAGGTAGCACACAAATCCGTTTGACAAATTTGGAAAAAGCTGATATTATGCGGACAATCTCATATTGTGCTTTTCTGTAGGGGCAACTAGGAAGGTTTAAGGGGCTAAAACCGGAGTAGATACAAAAGAGCAGACAATAAAAAGGGTACGCAGTCCGGCATACCCCTTGATGGTTGTACTCTTTTTCGAGTAGGTTCTAATTAGATCAAATTTAATTCTTTGAAATTGCGGTTGTAATCATAACCGAATACTGTAAATAATTCGTTATTGCATCTTAAATCAATTTCTAAACTTTTAAGAAGAAATAACAAACTATGTTCTCCGCCTAGTTCTGATAGTCTGATATTATGGTTTATATTTGCGTGAAAATCAATGATAGCATCAAGATTTTTAACTTGATTTTTTAATCTTTTGTATAGTTCTAATATTAGAGCATCTCTTACAATATGGTTTATAGATAGTAGTATTTGTTCGTGAGCATGTAACATTTATTTATAAATTTTATATCTAATTTTCGATTATCCGCATAAACACTATACTTTCAAGTATTTTGAAGTATAGAAAACCATTCATTTTACCACGAATTTACCACGATTGAATGAGCCTTGATATGATGATAAAACGACTAAGGGAGATAGCACAAATAACTGTGCCTCTCCCTATATTTTCTTTGTTTATTCCGTTGATTACTTCATTTGATTTCAAACTTTAACGCCTTTTTATATCTCGTTTTTTTATTCCTATTATATTCATACCTCAATTCTACTTTTTAAAGCTAATAAGTTTTCCGTTGTATTTTACAATGATGAATATGATATAAAACACTCCTACAACAATCAAAGTAAGCCCTATGTAGTAGCCTAATTCAGAATGAGAGATTAAATTGATAATCGGCATAGCAATAACGCCAATGCTAACCAGCAGAGAACCTATTCCTATTCTTTTTGTAAACGCTTTTTTATCTTTTGGGTTGAGATGTGTATAATGATAACTATGTAAGAAAGTAATATTTTCTTTTATACCCACTTGATAAGATAAAAATAATAAAAACAATCCCATAACTATTTCAACAACCACTTCTTCTATTTCCATAATCATACACTCCTTAATCAAAATAAAATAATTCCTCAAATTTTTTATCTAAAGCTATACAAAGCACTAATGCTAATTTTGCTGTTGGATTGAACTGTCCTGTTTCAATAGAACTTATTGTGTTACGGGAAACTCCAACCATTTCTGCTAATTCCGTTTGCGATAATTTTTTTTCTTTTCGCACCTCTTTTAATCTATTTTTTAAAATTAAATGTTCGTTCATATTACAAACCTGCTGTCAAAAATTTATAAAAGTAATACAACATAAATAGGACAAAGAATAGGGCAGTAACAAATTTAGGTTTACTTCTTGAAAGATATGCTTCATAACTCATATATCCAAATGCTACCGACCAAATAATTGTCATTATGTCATTGTAAGGTTCTTTACAAATAACCTTAATAACAAAGATTAAAATGCAGACAAGCAACACAAACATTAGCCCAAAAGATTTCCCTTTAAGTTTAATGTGTTTTTCATACTCATCAAGATATAAGTTATCTTTTTTGTTTTGTGACAGTATTTTTTCTTTATCCATTTATATTACCCCTTTCCAAAAATACCAAGTATACTTGTCATTTTTATTATAATACTCAATCTCTAAAAGTCAATGTTTTTATACTGTTTTCTTATTATTTTATGACGGCGTATTTTTTTCCATGAGATTATACGCCGTCAATAATTATGTTACAATTTTCCAGTTACTATCCTTATGGAGCATAAGCTCATACTGTGATACTTGCGTCGCCTTTGTCTGATTGTCGATAAACTCATGACACTACACCTTGTTTCCTCTTGTCTGCCAGAAACAGAAAAGAAAAAGCCCTGTCAAGAGCCTTGCCACCATTGGTGGTGCTTTGCACTCTTTACTGGGCTTTTTGTTTGCTGTATCTTCTACAAAGAGGAAAAAAGCTATTCGTCCTCATCATCAAAATGGTTATTTTTCAATACTTCCCGTAATAATTCCATATCTTCTTTTGAATTGGGGTTTATCATTTTTACGACTTGATATGGTGTCCTATATTTATGCCCCTCTATGCTTTCCCCGAACATATCCATGCTGTATAAATCATCATAGCGGTCTAACAGTTTTTGAAATTTCAAATGCTGGATAAATTCTTTGATTGGGTAAAGGTCGGACGCTACAATGCTTTTCCCGTTGATGTAGTCGGTAATATATTCCCGTAACTTCTCTAACTCATATTCCAGCCATTCTTCCTCGCTGTCAAAGAAATTGTCATAATGCCCATGTTTCAGTTCTGCATTTAGTCTTTCTTCAATTCTTAAAAACTGACAGACTTCCTTTTCGGCTTGATTAACATACTTCCATTCTCCCGATAATAATTCATTGGGCGTTACACCCAGCACGTCCATTATCTTTTCTAATGTATCAAAGGTAGGATAATTCACACCTCGTTCAATCTTGGAAAGGCTCTGCATATTGATACCGATTTTGTCCGCAAGTTCTTGTTGTTTCATTCCTCTGTGTTTTCTTATGGTCTGTATGTTCTCTCCTAAGAAACTGATTTTCTTTTCGTAATGCTCCATGACTTAGTATAAACACTCCTTTCATTGCTTTTATTGGTATTTATAAGCATATCATACTTAATATATATCTAAAAGTCAACAAAAACTTCTTGACAAGTAATTCTAATGGCGTTATTATCGTGTTAGATAGAGTGATTAAGCACGCTAGGGTTAATCACACGCTTGAGTAAGCATAGAAAAGATATATTTTCACTTTGATAGCATGAATAAGCATGGACTATCAGACCGAAAATAAGGTTTCTGACTGGGGCTGTTCCGTTTAGCCACGAGCCTTACAAGGCTCGTGAGCGTTAAGAACGGATCAGACACAGGAAGAAAGGGAACGCCTTTAGGCGTTCATAAAGGGCGTATATGTAACACCGCCCTGCGTATACATGTCATAGTACCTAGAAACTGTGATAAATAAAGGAAAAAATGCAATTTATACCCCGCAAAAAATCGGGGCATACGAAAGGAGTAATGAAGTATCGCAACACACGAAAATTTATCCGTTAAGATTGATTACATCAGCATTGTATTTGAAACCGCAACCGCAGAAGATGTCATCATGCACATTTTAGGTTTACCGACTGACATTTTCAATGTCTATCCGGCAAGCGTTAAATTCAAGACTTATCAAGCACGCTGGCAGATTGGAGATATTTATGTATCGGGGGACGCAAGAAAGACAGAGGACAACCCACAAGGGTTAGGCTGTTATCTTGTTATGACCGGCAGAGGTTGTGATGATATTTTCCGTATTCTCGACAGTAGGAATTATACCTTTGGGGATATGTTCAAACATTGTGAGCGAAGATACGGACTGGATAATTTCCATTTCACAAGGCTTGATATTGCCATTGATGATAAGAACGAAAAGCCATTCTTTACCATAGAGCAGATAAAGAAGAAATGCGAAAAAGAGGAATTTATCTCGAATAGTGAGGGCTACCACTTTGATGAAAGCAAGTTTGATGATTTCGACACCGCAAAGACTGTTTATATCGGTGCTGGTAAATCGGGATTGTCTTACCGCTTTTATGACAAGGATAAGGAAGTATGTTCAAAACATAATAAGACACTTAATGAAGTCGGCAGTTGGAAACGGACAGAAATGCAACTGCGTGATGATAAGGCTCATGTCTTTGCCATGACATTCAAAGACAGACCGCTGGAACTTGGGAAACTGGCTTTCGGGTTATTGGCAAACAACCTACGCTTTGTTGTGCCAAACAGAAACGAAAGTAATAAAAGCAGATGGAAAACGTGTCGGTTTTGGGAACGCTTTTTAGGGGCTGTGGAAGTCTTGAAACTGCAAGTACCAAAACAGCAAAATTCCCTTGAGGAAACACAGCAATGGCTCACAGAGGGTGGCGTGATTTCTGCTGTCAAAAGTTTCTATTTCTTGGAAGAACATGACGCATTAGGTGGACTGGAACGGGTGGGAACTATGCTTGATAAGGCAAGATACAGCACTTCCCTTTCCAGTAAACTGACCGCCCATTTACAGAGGATAAACCGCACCGACCTTATCCCCTATATCCAGTATGACACGAAACATGGGAAAGGGGGTATCTGATGAATAACAACGATATTCCCGTATGGGAAAAATACACCCTTACCATTGAAGAAGCGTCAAAATATTTCCGTATCGGAGAAAACAAGCTAAGACGCTTGGCAGAGGAAAACAAGGACGCTGGCTGGCTCATTATGAATGGCAACCGCATACAGATTAAACGCCGACAGTTTGAAAAGGTCATTGATAAATTGGACGCAATCTAATGCAAATGAGCCTTGTATGTGTTATGATGAACACAAGTCATATCAAGGCTCTTTCCAACAAGGAAAGGAGCAGACACCATGAAAGAAAAAAGACGGGATAGCAAAGGACGTATCCTGCATACTGGAGAGAGCCAACGAACAGACGGGAAATACTTATATAAATATGTGGACGCATTTGGAAACACAAAATATGTGTATGCCTGGAGATTGACACCCACAGACCCAACACCAAAGGGAAAACGGGATAAACCCTCACTTCGTGAACTGGAACAGCAGATAAGACGGGATATTGAGGACGGTATCGACAGCACAGGCAAGAAAATGACGCTTTGCCAACTTTACGCCAAACAGAACGCACAGAGGGCAAACGTGAAGAAAAGCACACAGAAACAACGGGAACAACTCATGCGGTTATTAAAAGAGGACAAGTTAGGTGCTAGGAGCATTGACACAATCAAGCTCTCTGACGCTAAGGAATGGGCGTTACGCATGAAAGACAAAGGCTTTTCCTACAATACCATTAACAATTATAAACGCTCATTAAAAGCGTCATTCTATATCGCTATACAAGACGATTGTGTAAGGAAAAATCCCTTTGATTTCAAGTTGAGTGAAGTCCTAGAAAATGATACCAAAGAGAAAGTCGCATTGACAGAAGAACAGGAACAAGCCTTACTGTCATTCATCAAGACGGACAACGTGTATCATAAGTATTACGATGATGTACTGATACTGTTAAAGACAGGACTTCGTATTTCGGAACTGTGCGGACTGACAGTAGCCGATATTGATTTCAAGAATGAGGTTGTGATTATCGACCACCAGTTACTAAAGAGCAAGGAACAGGGCTATTACATTGAAACGCCTAAGACAAAGAGCGGAACTAGGCAAGTGCCATTAAGCAAAGAAACGATACAGGCATTTCAACGGGTTATGAAGAAACGCCCAAAGACAGACCCATTTGTGATAGACGGACGGGGCAACTTCTTATTTGTCAATCCCAAAGGCAAGCCTAAAGTTGCGATTGATTACAGCACTTTATTTGTCCGTATGGTAAAGAAATACAACAAGCACCACATGGACAACCCTTTGCCACATATCACACCGCATACGCTACGCCATACGTTCTGCACAAGACTGGCAAGCAAGAACATGAACCCGAAAGATTTACAGTATATCATGGGGCATTCAAATATCAGTATCACAATGAACTGGTACGCTCATGCGTCCATAGATACCGCAAAATCAGAGGTTCAGCGTCTAATTGCATAGAAGTATTTACCACGATTTTAACCACGATTGACAGGGAAAATATAAGAAGATAAGCCTAGATATGTGAGGTTTACCACAAAGGCAAAATGCCCGTAGAGCCGATAAAATAAGGCTTTGCGGACATTTGAGAAGATATAAAAAGATAGTTAAAAAGACATATATAATTTCATGTAATAACATTATCGTTATTTATGACGGATTTATTTATTACAATCAATTTTTCTGATTGGTCATTATATCCGTCATAATCATTCTGTATGTTGGTCGATATTTCAAATCTATAGTGTTGCCCCATTAGAGATAATGAATCCGTTCCATTGTTTGTATCGTCAGAAAAATCATTAAAAGGCATTTTTGTATATTTTGCCATAATTGATTTCTTATCTAGCATCATATCATCAAAGTATCTTTCAAGCATAAGCACTCTTATTGTTAAATCATATACCTCCGCTGTTTGACTAGCAAACCATACATTGTATTTATTGGTTTGTATATCTGATGACAAAGCGGTGGTTTTGTAGATGTTCATTAAATCATATTCATTGTTTACACTATCAAGCATTTGTATAATTTCTTTTTTGTAGTCCATATTACGCTCTTTATATAAATTCTATGAGGGTGTCTGTAATATAGACACCCTTGCTTTTCTTATGTAGTGGTTATTCTGTTTTTGATATTTTATTTTCATCAAGCTCCATAAGAAGTTTGTAAATATTATCAACTTCCCTATCTATCATTTGTTCCAAAAAACATAGAGCACTATCTAAAGTTTCTGGAGTTGGTTTTACGTCTTCATTTCCTTTTACTGATATTCTTACACATGCTAAATTACTGACAGCAAATTTGATTTCTGATACGGATTCATAAATAGCGTTGTTAATTTCAATTATATCCATGGTTATTTTCTCCTTTTCTTTTCATCGGGAGAATGTTACAATAAACACGCTCCCTTTTAATTAGTGTAGTAACTTGTTATAGGGTTCTGGGCTTTATAGTATTTGCGGTACTATAAGGCCTTTTTTAATACAATCAAAATAAATCACTTCCTTCCCTAAATTTTGTCTATGGCATCAAGTAGGGCATCAATCTCAAAATGAGTATATACGGTTTGTGTAACGCCCTGTCCCTTGTGGCCTACGATTTTCTTTACCATTCTTTCATCAACTCCGGCAGCAGCCAGTAGTGAAATACAGGTGTGTCTGCAATCATGCGGCCTGTGGTTCAAGTGCATTTGATTCATAAATGGTTTCCAGTAACTATCATAATAATTGCGATATTCAAAATGTTTTCCCTCTGGGGTGCTTATGAGGTATTCACAATCATTTTTTGAGTACCAGACATGGAAGAAAGGTAGAATCTTCTGGTTGATAGGTACTTTCCGGATTCCGGCCTGCGTCTTTGAAGCTGTTACGTCAAACCAGCGTTCCGAGAGATTTATATTTTCTTTTTTGAGATCCAACAGCTCCGATACACGAACGCCAGTATATATCAACATGAGAATAACGCTTATATATTCATTAGCATCATTCCATTTCCATACAGTCTGTATTTCCTCGGTGCTGAATGGAGTTCGGCTGATTGCGTTAGGATTCCCAGCTTTTTTTATGTCAATATATTCCACTTTGTTTTTATCAGGCGGAATAATATCATGTATGACAGCCCATTTAAACATCATTCCTACTAATACCTTGTATTTCCGCAAGGTGGGGAAGTTCTTCCCGGAATTGTCAGCTATGTACTGCAGATCATCCAATGTCACATCAACAAAACGCTTCCGGGCGATATCCTGGCATAATAAATAGGATGCGCGGTATCCTTTTGCGTTGCTCTCTGATATTTTGGGAAAGTGTTCATCAGACCAGCGCTCATATACGTCCTCAAAGGTAATCTTTGAATTTTCCAGATCAAAGGGCGATTTATTGTATTCTGCAAGGGCTTCAAGTGCTAAAGATTTTGTTTCATAATAGCCAACCGTTTTCCGCTTTTGCTTCCAAGCTCCGGTTTCTTTATCCTGCTGCCACCGCTCTGTTACGATGGCGCGGTATGGACAGCGGCGTTTACCGGATAATTTATAAACAGAGCCGTAGCCATTGGGTAGTTTCATTTAATCACTCCTTATGTTGCTTTAGATAATTAAGTATGTTTTCAATGGCCTGCAGTGAATATGCTTCTTTTAATATAGAGATAGGAATTGTTTTAGTATGATATCCCCCAGTATTGTTGCAAAGTGATTGATCATATTTTCCAATGGCAACACGCTTTTCACTAATAGAAAGTATCGGGCTATTACTGATTCCATCATTTATAGGAGTATAACGGTTTCCATCAAATTGCATAGGTGTATCAAATCCTGTGTCAAAATATAGGTCTATAGCATCGATAAAACGAGCAAATAATGCGGCATCTTTACTGATGATATAGTTTAGAGTGTTAAAAAGTGTATCTGTATTATTACCTTCTTTGAGCTGAGACAGTGTTTTTATTGCATTATCGGAAAGACCAGTTGTTTTTGAAGCTATGGCTACGTTTCCATCTAAAAATTGAGTATTTACGCTAGAGTCAATGAGCCAATCAACAGAAACATGGAAGAAATTTTTATAAGCAAGCAGTAAAGCCGCATCTATTTTTACTCCCTCAGTGTCAGTCTCAAGTTTTTTGATTTTACTAGAGCTAATATAATAATTACATTTTTCTGAAAGTTCTTTACTTAATTTTTCTTGTGTGAATAATTCACATTTAGGATTTTTATCCCGTCTCCGATCGGATTCTTCTTCACGTAGTTGTTTAAAACGATTTTGGTTCATGTCGAACATCTCCCTTCAAAAACGAACCAAATTAAATAAAGTTCAAAATTCGATAAAAAACGAATTTTTTAGTAAATACGTATCTTTAGTGATACAATCTAAAACAACAACAAACGAACTAAATAATAAAAGTTCGATATTTGTTAATGGCATAATATCACTTGCAAGGGAAAAAGTCAACAACAACATTTTAGAAAGGGGGGTAATTATTATGCGAAATAAAGATGTTAGAGAATATGCCCAGAAAAGAAATGTAAAATTGTGGCAGATAGCAGCAGAATTAAACATCAATGACGGAAATTTCAGTAGAAAACTGAGATATGAACTGTTAGAAGAAACAAAGCAACAGATTTACAAGATCATTGATGAATTGGCAGAGAGCAACAGTTAAGGAGGTGAAATAATGGGAAAATATGTTGACCGCGGTAATGTTCCGGTAGCTGTAGCTGCTAAGGTTTTGAAAATGGATAATCAAACTTTAAGAATGTTGCTTCAAAATAAAATGGTAGATTTTGGAATTGCATACAAGAGACCCGGTTCAAAACAATTCAGCTACATAATTTATGCAGAGCCATTTTATAAATTAACTGGTTACAGATATAAAGAGAGAGAGGAGTGTAATCAATGAAAATAACAAGAGTATCACTAAAGCCGTTAAAGAAGCCATCTATGTTAAATAAATTTAGAGCATGCAATTGTGTATTCTGTGGATTTACTGACAATACGTTCACAATTACTTTTCAGATTAGTGATGATTTGGAAGAAAAAGAGGTTATGCAGGAATTAGTTATTGATTTTTCTAATATACGTTGTCCTAAAGCATATATCTCAAAGCCCTATACTTTCAACAATGCGGAAAGCGAGGATTATGACAACGAAGAAGAAAGCATTAATTAAGAAGCAAAAGAGCCTTATGCAAGAACGAGCTATGTTTGAAAATATGCAAACGGAGCATGGTGATGATGCCGAGTTTTATAGATATTGTCAGCATAATATGGATAGGCTGGAAGAAGAAGCGGACAGGATACGTATTGATTTAGAAATGGGGTGTTGTGAATGACAGATAGTGAAGTATATGAAAGCAATTTGCAGCATTTTAGCATATTTAAGCGGTATGGAGACAAAGCACAATGCAGATGCCCGGCACATGATGACAAGCAAGCATCACTCACAATAACCAGAGGGCGAAAATGTACGTTATTTCATTGCCATGCAGGATGCACGCTTGATAGTGTTCTGTCAGCGGCAGGACTCGAAAAGAACGATACTTTTTACAACACAGAACCACAACACGCTAATTGGAAGATATACGTTGAAAGCAGAGAAAAGCGCAAGATAGAAGCGGTTTATAACTACGTTTCTTGTAACGGTTCTTATGCTTTCACAAAAATCCGACTAGAGGGTAAAAAGATATTATATGGCAGATTAGAAAATAACCGTTTTTCCTACGGACTGCCAAGGGATAAACCTAGAAAGAGTTATAGGGCGATATATGGTGATTTAAACGCTATCCAGAAAGCAGTGCAAACCAGTCAACCGGTATTTGTTCCAGAGGGAGAAAAAGACGTTGATACGCTGATAAAGCAAGGATACATAGCTTTTACATATGGCGGTGTGAATGATTGGCAATCAGAATTTTCAGAGCTGTTAAAGGACGCTGACGTGATAATACTTGCAGATAATGATGAGCCGGGCAGAGCGGTAGCTAATACTATATTAAACGACATTCAACCGGTGACAAAAAGTGTAAAAATCATTGTGCCGGTACCGGATATTCCAAAGGCTGATATATCAGATTATTTCCAAGCAGGACACACTAAGCAGGAATTTGAGCAGCTTATAAATACCGTTACAAGAAACCGTATGGAGGGCAGTGCAGAGCAGCAGAAAGCCCAAAACAAGCCGTTAGAGGATGTGTTGAGAGATTTGCACGCTGAGCAGTTTGAAACGTCGGATAAAGGCTTTGGGCGGCTATTTGCTACAGTATTTAAGGATGTGCACCGGTATAACCCATCACGTCGAGATTTTATGCTATATGACGGCAGCAGGTGGAGAGATGATATTGAGGGACTTGCAGCCAGATCAGCAGCTAAAGACTTGTCAGATGCTCTTGTGAGGTATGCGGTAAGCGTTGATAAAGATGGAAAATATCTGAAAGCAGTGACACCATTATGCAATATACGGAATAGAAATAATATGCTGCAGGACAGCCGGGACGTGTACTATTTCAGCAATGAGCAACTGGATACCGAAGATTATTTACTTAATGTGAAAAATGGAACGTTGGATCTGACTGCGGATAAGCCGGTGTTCATGAGACACAATCCGGACATGCTGCTTTCTAAAATATGTAATGTAAATTATGATCCTGCTGCCATCTGCCCGGAATGGAACAAATTTCTTGAGCAGATCATGCAGGGGGACAAAGAAAAGATTCAGTATTTGCAGAAGATTGCTGGTTTATCATTGACAGGAAATACCCAGGAAGAAACCTGTTTTATTCTGTATGGCAGCTCAACAAGAAATGGAAAGTCTACACTTTGCGAAACATTGATACATCTTTTAGGTGATTACGCCTTAACGATGAAACCGGAGTCATTGGCTGTAAAGCAGAATTTGGACAGCCGGCAGGCTAGTGGAGATATTGCAAGATTAGCCGGATGCAGGTTCTGTAACGCGTCAGAACCGCCTAAAAGAATGTTATTTGACACTGCATTGCTTAAATCCTTGCTTGGACGGGATTCTATCACAGCAAGGCACTTACATCAAAGAGAATTTTCGTTTGTGCCAAAGTTTAAGTTAGTGATTAACACAAACTACCTTCCAACTATTACGGATGATACAGTTTTTGGATCAGGGCGAATCAATGTCATTTCCTTTGACCGACATTTTGAGCCGCATGAGCAGGACAAACATTTAAAGGATAAACTGAAACAGGAAAGCGAATTATCCGGGATTCTGAATTGGTGCATCAAAGGCCTGCAATTATATCGGCAAGAAGGTTTGAAGCCACCAGCAGCCGTACAACAGGCTACAGAGACATATAGAACGGATTCAGACAAGATTGGAAACTTTATAAAGGAATGCCTAACGAAGACCGGGAAAAATAGCTCTGTAAAGACTATTTATGAGGTATACGGCAGATGGTGTGAAGATAATGGCTTTGGGGTAGAAAATAAGGGAAATTTCATGGCAGAGTTGAAAAGCAAAGGAGTCTATGCATCAAGCGGAACAGTAGATGGGAAGACCGTTAAAAATATCGTAAAAGGGTATTCGGTAGAAGCTGAATTTGTTGAGAAGGCAGCAGAGGAACAGACGCCTTTTGATTAGAAAAATCTGGAATGTGCAAATTGTGCAAACTAAATGTAAATTCTCCATAGGGAAACATTAGAATATCTCATGGAAAATACACATTTTGCACAAATCCAGTAAAATCAAGGGTTTCAAGCACTTTAGTAACTAACATTGTGCATTTTTAATGTAAACAATTCAAACGGTTTTCTGTAACGGAGGTATACAGCATGGATTATTTTTCAATGTATCAAGATGTATGGAAATTTCATAAAAAATTCATTAAAGATATTCGTGAAGATCCGAAATTTTGGAAGTCAGTAGTAGATGAAAGCGGTTCTATTTGTGAGAAGTGGAATAATCATAGCTTTATTAAAAATCTGCTTATTGCAGAGCTGAAAGAGTTTGATCGATTATACCGATTGCAGAGAGAAACCGTGGAAGTTGAAGGAAGCACTTGAAAATAGCTTTTACTAAGTCAAGCGCGTAACTTTAACATCATAAAAAGAAAAATATTTTTTTAAAAAATGGGAAATTTTTCCCGGAAAGGATTTTATGGGTAGAAACAATTATCCGCAAGGCTCCCTGGATGAAATTGAACCGGGGGCTGTTCAACGATTGGTAGGGTCATTGCGGGAACTTCATGATAAAGGCCGGCCGGAGTCAGACATGGAAGTTAGAAACCGGATAGACGAATATTTCCAGTTGTGTCAGGATTCGAGTTTAAGGCCAGGCATTGAAACGATGTGTGCTGCGCTACATATCAGCAGAACGACGCTTTTCAATTGGGCGAAGGGGATTAACTGCAGTGACGAGCGAAAAGAAATAGTTGAGAGTGCAAAGGCTTTTATAGCTGCGTATATTGAGCAGGCCATGCTGAGCGGCAAGATTTCACCACCGTCAGGGATTTTTCTCATGAAGAACTGGTTAGGCTATAAAGATACAGTTTCGATTGAAGAAAATATACCCAATACGGATAAAAAGCCAACTTTAACTGCTGACGATCTTCCTAAGTTGGGCGTTATTAATAAAGACAGAACTTGAAAGAATCCGTTCATTTTCGAGCTAATTTAATTTTATAGAAAGTAGGTATAAAAAATGAGAGTGAAAACATATTTAGAAAAAACAATGGTAGAGCTTAAAGCTTACAAAGAAAAAATTGATTCAATTATTCCGGTATATCGGGCTGAAATTAGTGCCCATGAAGTATATCTGAAAAATATGGAAGGAAAATATACTCCAGAGTATATTGCAGAGGAAAGGGAAAAATGGAAGCCTAAAACCGATTATTACGGAATAATCAATACAGAAAGAGAGAAAAGAAAAGCTGCTACCGACTTTTATTTAGAACTGATCCAGAAAAGTCTTGATAAATACTTTAATAGTCCTGTTAGTGCAGAATTTGCAAATAAAGTTACCGCCATTAAAATGATGGGGCTGCAGTTGTCGGATAGAGAGTTTAAGTTACTTCAAAATTCAGCGAATACATATATGGAGCGGAGGTTATTGAGTCAGCTTGCAAAAAGCAGAACTGTAAGTGAAGCGAGAACTGTGCTTGATCCGGAAAAAGCAAAAACAAACTATAACGTGTCTGAAGCACTTGAAAATAAGCAGATTGAAGTAAGTAAGCCATATTGGGGAGTTGAAGTTCCGGACATTGAAAAAGTATATAGTGCGTTTCAAAATGTGAAAAACAATGTTAATACCGTTTTTAGAGGGTATTGTGGCAGTAATATGGAGCTTAAGGAAATCGTTGGATGCGATGGAAATAACATTGGAGCAATAGTGGATGCAACTCATTCTTTGAATTGTTTTGATTTAGAGAAAGGAAGCTATAAGGAATTTTTAGAGATTATGGAAAAAGCAGCGGAAGTTTTGCCGTCGGCAAGGGTGAAAACAGCACTGACAGAATCAGAACGAAAGTTTATTGACGCGCTTATTCCTGCTGCTGATTATGAAAAATATCCTACATTAGCCAGAAAAAGAGCGGTAGAGTTAGCGAGAGCCAGTGCAGAAGTTGCAAGCTTGCTTATGTTCGATGGCCGGTATAAGGAAGATGTAGAAAAGGCATTGAATGAGTAGAAGATTTAACTAGAGCAAATATCTTGTTGTAAAGTAACGGAATAAGGAATGGTTACAAGGGGGCAGCATCTAGCTGCTCCCTTAATAGTATTAAAAATAATGTTATGTATAAAAGTATCAAAACTGATTGACAACAACAAGAATAATATATACAATGGAAGTATCAAAAATAATGAACGTCAAAATAAATACTTTTATTGGAGATGAAAACAATGTGTGTATATGGGTATTGTAGAATTAGCACAAAGCAGCAAAGCATTGAACGGCAGATAAGGAATATAAAGTCCTGTTATCCCGATGCGGTTATTGTAACGGAGATATATACGGGAACCCGGCAGGATAGGCCGGAATGGAATAAATTGCATAAACGGGTAAAAGTAGGGGATAGCATTGTATTTGATAGCGTGTCTCGAATGAGCAGAAATGCAGAAGAAGGTTTTAATCTGTATGATGAGTTATATAATAAGAATATAGAGCTTGTATTCTTAAAAGAGCCTCATATAAACACGAGTACATATAAGAAAGCGTTACAGAATAACATATCGCTTACAGGAACCAATGTAGATTATATCCTGGAGGGTGTTAATAAGTATCTTATGGCCTTAGCAAAAGAACAGATTCGGATAGCCTTTGAACAGTCAGAGAAAGAAGTACAGGATCTGCATCAGCGTACAAAAGAGGGAATTGAGACAGCGCGTTTGAATGGCAAGCAAATAGGTCAGAAGCAGGGCGCAAAGCTCATAACAAAGAAATCAATTGAAGCAAAGAAACAGATCGTGAAACATTGCAAGGATTTTGATGGGAGTTTGTCTGATATAGATTGTATGAAACTGACAGGATTAGCAAGGAATACTTATTATAAATATAAAAAAGAATTAAAACAGGAAGGACAGAGTTAAACAGACTCTGTCTTTTTATTATAGGTGGGAGGGGGTCTGACAGATCAGCGAAAACCGCCCTACTTAGTCCCTCAAATTTCCACAAAAAATAAAAAAGGATGTCAGTTAAAAAAGAATTGTTTGTATAGAAAGAGTACATATAATGATGGTTGTGAAAAGTATATGGTGTTCTTTCGTAACACACAAGTAGCACACAAAAAGGCTAAAAGCGTGAGAAAACTGGGGTTTTCAGTTCAGCAAGAGTAATTTGCAATTTTATAAGAATTTTTGTATATGGTAAATAACTCGTCCTCCCGAAAAAGATATGCCAGCCCGAAGGCTGGCACTGAGCTTTACCTTGATTTAGTTTTTCGACAGTGATCCGGCAGTTCTTCAGACCATGGCATTAAAGTTTTTAACACCTCTGTTGGAACATCGTTTCGTGGATACTTCACAAGTTCTGTCAACAGGTAGCAGAAGTACTCGTATGGTTTCAGGCTGTTTGCCTTGGCACTTTCTGCAATACTGTATAAGAGAGCACTCGCTTTGGCTCCTTTTGTAGAATCAATGATATGCCAGGAATGTTTTCCAACGCAGAAAGACTTGATACTACGCTCTGCATCGTTGTTATCCAGCGGAAGAAGCGGATCTTCCAGGAATCTTCGAAGGTATATTTCCTGATTGATCGAATAATTGATTGCTTCTTTTAACTTGGAGCTTGCGTTTGATTTTCCCTGTAATGTTTTCAGCCACGCAAAATAGGCATCGACAAGAGGCTTTACAGAGCGCTGTCTGTTATCTAATCTCTCTTTTGCCGATGATTCTTTATACATGTTGTCCAAATGATACATCGCGTCAATCCGTTTGACTGCTTCAGCAGCAACTGCCTGGCCTGGCGTGAGCGGCGTATTCTTCTTCACAGCTTTTATGATCTCTGTGAATTTACGTCTTGCATGAGCATAACATCCGGCCACCTGGATCCTATCACTTTTTTTCATAAGCGTATGATACGGCTGGTAACCATCGGTTACGAGTGTCCCTTGATATCCGGATAGATATTTTTCCAGGACTTCGCCGCTTCTGCCACCCAGATATTCATATAGGAAGAGTGGATGGGTATCGCTTCCACCAGGAGAATGGAACACCCACATATATTCCTTGCTGTGCTGAGGCATGATAAATGGTGTTTCATCACAATGGATATGGTGGGATTCCATAATCTCTGCTTTCATCAGATCATGAACCGGCTGCAGATAATACTCACTGAGACGGATCATCCATCCTGCCATATCCTGCCGCGGAATGTTGACATCATTTCGAAGGAATTCTTCAGAAAGACGGTTCAAAGGTACCGCATTTACATACTTTGCATTAAACACGGCAGCTGCCAGTTCCGGGGTAAGAATACTATGTGCCAGCAGACGTTCCGGTGCTTTTGCACGCAGAAAACTGCCGCAATCAGAATTCCCGGCATATACTTTGATATGATGTTCCAATACTTTAAATCTGGCTGGAATATACTGAAGTTCTTTATATACTTCATCTTCCATAGGATGCCATCCTTTTGGAAAGTGTTCCCGTAATTCGTCTTCGGAACAATCGTGGTTGATCACTTCAACTTCGATGTCCTGAAGATTCAGGTCACGTTTTCCTTTGGTTCTCTTTCTGCGGACAACGACTTTTTCAATGTCAGGTTCATCAGGAATACCGTTTTCTACAAGTGCCTCTGCTTCATTCAGGACACACATGTTTTCAAGAGAAAACGACAGTTGTCCCATAACCTGTTTGTCAGTTTCCGTTCTTTTTCCAAA
>NZ_DBLYVB010000016.1:0-56967 GCF_057604405.1 Hominiventricola sp. | reverse complement strand
GTTAAAGCTGTTCGTTTAAAAATTTTCAAAAAGAATTTTCGAAGATCTTTAAAGCACTATTTAATTATCAAGGTTCATTGTTTATCTCGTTGCCTCAGCAGCAACTCTGATATATTATCACATTCGCATTTGCTTGTCAACAACTTTTTAACTTTTTTCAAGTTCAGTTTGTTGTTTTCAAACTCTCAGTTCATGTGTACCAGCCGTTCTCACAGCCAGCTCGATTATATTATCACCTGACGCAATAAATGTCAACTACTTTTTTATTTTCTAAGCAAAAAAATTTCAGGTATTTAAAACCAGTACAACTCCAATCAGCAACAGGAGATTGTGGTCATACAAAAAAGACAACACCACGCTGGAACGAATCCATTCATACAGGCTCGCACCCCAGGGCGTCATACTGAGCACTGCAACTACCAAAAGCAACAGCCATGCAATCAAAAGCTGCTGAAGCAGTCCAAATGCAGCTCCCGCCATTCGGTTTATAAAACTCAATCCCGGAACCTTTGTCAGAATCTCCAGCGAAAACAACAACGTACGGAGCAGAATTCTTACTATTATATAAGTAACTGCCACCGCCAGAATCCGGGACGCCATTACATACATATAATTTTCCGCCTCATTACCCAGGCCGCTTAATACCAGCATGGTATAGATTCCGCTGTCCGTCCCCAGCACATTTTCCAGTGAAAAGGCAGATGGCAGGATTTCCCGAAAGAAACCTGCCACATAAGGCGATGCCATATATACGATTACCAGTGTCAATATAGAGCTGGCGAACAGAATTCCTTTTTTCACAAATCCTTTCCTGTATCCGTCTATCACTCCATAAATCAGGAACAAAGTCCCCAACACATCTGCAACATTCATGTTTTCCATCATCATCCGTCCTCTATTTCAGATGAATCTGATCTGTTCTCGCCGCATGCATCACAAGATATCTGGTACGTCCTGACAATGTATAGAGGTTAGACACCGACTCATCAAATGTTCCTTCATAAAATGTTTTTCCTGCGTGATTTACCATCATGCAGTCAAAATCATTATAAATCAGGATATTCTCTCCCGAAAATTTTAACGTTGTGTAATCCAGATCAAACTCCAGCCCAAACTGTAGATTTCCCTTTCGGTCGTATACCTGAAGTCTGTGGGCTTTTTCGTCTCCTTCCAGCACAATTCCCAGAAATTCATCAGAATAGAAGACACTGGAAATCTGCTGTTCTACCGGAATACTCCGTACCTCTTCCGGGATCTGTGTTCCTTCATATAAAAGAATTCCGCCTGTACCAACCGCATAGCACCGGCTATTATCCATATAATGAACAGAGGGGACAACTTCCCCTTTCATAACTTTCGACGCCACCAGATGATCAGATGCATTCTCCCCCACCGATCCAAAGTTATAGAAAGCAAGACAGCTGTTCACACTGCCATCCTGTACCTGCAGAAAAGAAACTGCCAGTTTGCTGGCATCCGTACTCAGAGACATACTGAGTGGGTAACCGGTATCCTGCAATTCAAACTTTGCCTCCACCAGCTGTTCTCCCGCCTTATTATAGAGATACAGTCGCGTAATATCCCCATCATCCAGAAGCACTGCCAACACTCCTTGGGAGGACACCGAAATCTCCCGGATAGGAAGCGTCGTCTGTACGCTTCCTGCATATCCGCTTTCGTCAAATATGAATGCCTCTGTTCCATTTTTTTCAGCAACAGCCGCACTTTTTTCACAGACATCCACAACCGGGTTCTGCATATTATAGGTCTGGCTCCAGATCAGCTTGTTCTGGGCATCCACACAGGAAATTCCATCCTGGCCGTATTTCAGAACATTGCCCTGGAACTCCCTATATTGGGTATTCATGGTATCTGAACGGTCAAAACTTGCCACCACTCGATACTCAGTATAAACTTTGTGATTCACATAATACCGGATTCCCAAAATACCGATAAACAATACCGCAAAAACCCCTACCCATCTTGCAAAAATTATGAGTCGGTGTTTGCGGAGATTCTTTTTATATTCTCCAATCTCTCCATCTATTCCATTATTTTTTTTCAGAAGCTGTATGGTCATCTTTTTCTTCTCTTTTCGGTAACTTATATTGCCAGTAGTATACCATCTTCTGTCATGGAAGTACAATGGTTTGTCCCACATAAATTTTATCACTGTCCTCCAGACCATTCGCTGCACAGATTTCTTTTACCATTTGATCTGTCCCATACTTTCTTCTGCTGATTTCCAGAAGGGTGTCTCCCTGCTGTACCTCATACTGTTCCGGCTGCTCCGGTTCTTCCGTCGCTGCTTCCACCTGGTCAGATACCGTTTCCTGCACAGGTTCCTCTGAAACAGAATCCCCTGTATGCTCCTCCGCTGCCGCTTCCTGCTGTTCCTGAGGCTGTTCCTCCTGTGCCGCCTGCTGATTTTCTGCCAGCACCGCTTCTTCTGACACTTCCGAAATATCCGCCTGTGATTCTGTTTCCTGATTCACGGCTTCTGTTCCATCCATATTTTCCGACAGTTCATAAATGGCATGTTCCATCTGGGTCATCCGGTCGTAATTGTTGATCAGGGTCACTCCAATGACCAGAATCACCATAACCAGAAATGTACACGCGGTGCAGAGAAAGGCCATGGCTTTTCTCTGGGAATGATGTTCCTTTTTCTCCTGCATCATACTGCGGAACCGCATGGCTGCCCGGTCCCGGATCATTCCCTCCGGTTCAATCCCGGCGCCGCCCCGCTGCTCACTCATGTACGCCTGCATGGCATCATTTTTTTCATAATAAATATAATATCCACTCCTGGGCAGGAGTCCCGATGCCTCGCGGACATAAAAAACTTCCTCATTGTCCAGAATGTCCATCTGGAAGAAAACCTGATATTTTCCCGGAAAATGCCGGTTATGAATTGCTGTCAATCTTTCTGTCAGTGCCGGCGGAAATCCCGGATTTAAAAGTCCCCATCCCACAATCTCCAGATCTTCAAACCAGGTTTTTATCCTTTCAAAAATTGCCCGCCAGCTTTCACCAGAAAACCATTGTTCCAACTCCTGCCCCATATCCAGCTCCATGGCTCCCTGCACGCAGACCGCCTGGTCTTCTCTGATCTTTCCCAGCAGGATCACCGTACTCATTCCCGTCAGATTCTCTCTGGCCAGCTGACACAGATAGGTATAGGCATAATCCTCCACCAAAATCCGGATTCCTGTTCCCGGTTCTCCTATCTGCCGCATATTTTTCGGCATGCTTCCGTTATCTATTACTTCCCTCATTGTTTCCAACCTCCGTCTGCACTCCATAGTAGCACAGCGATGGTTCTCTTTTTGACGAAACAACGACGGATTTACCCTTTTCTTATCGACAAAAAAAGACGCCGAAGCGCCTTTTTTCTTTTATTTACCGGAATTTATAAATTGTCGTTGTTTTACAATGTTCTCCTGCATCAAACACCGGCTGCTCAAACGCCGGAATATTTACACTGTTCGGAAAATACTGCGTCTCCAGACACAGTGCATGACGCTTATCATAAGAAACCCCGTTTTTTCCTTTCTGTGGAGTGATACAGTTTCCTGCGTAAAACTGCACACCCGGAAGATCAGTATATACTTCCATCGTGATGCCGGAGCGATCGTCTTCTACCTGGGCAATCTGTTCCAGTTTTCCATGATTCTTCAGTACCCAGTTATGATCATAACCCTGTACCAGTGTCATCTGTTCAAAGTCCGCATCCACTTCGTCTCCCACACGTTTTAAGGAACGAAGATCCATAGGTGTTCCTTCTACCGGCAGAATCCTCCCTGTCGGAATCGCCCCCGGCAGAATCTCGGCAAATCCGTCTGCATCAATTCTGATCCGTTCATCACAGATAGAACCGCTGTCATGTCCGCCAAGGTTGAAATAACTATGGTTTGTTACGTTGATAACCGTCTTCTTATCACTGACGCCATCATAGTCAAGACGAATCGCATTGTCATCTTGTAAAGTATAGGTAACGCTCATATCCAGATTTCCCGGGAAACCATTTTCCCCATCCGGGCTGTGGTATGTAAATTTTACTGCATTTTCAGCCTCCAGCACTTCTGCATTCCAGATCACTTTATGGAATCCATGATCAAATTCTGTGTGGAGATTATTTCCATTTTCATTGGCTGCCAGATGATAGGTAACACCATCCAGATCAAAGGCGGCACCACCGATCCGGTTTGCATTTCGGCCAATGATAGCACCAAAGAAACAATCATTCCCTTCATATCCGGTTACGGAATCAAATCCAAGAACCACATCCCGTTTTCCGCCTTTGGCGTCCGGAACCATCAGCTGTACCAGAATTGCCCCAAAATTGGTCACCGCCGCTTCCATGCCTTTTTCATTGGTAATGGTATAGAGAAACGTCTCTTTTCCGTCTTTTGTAACCCCAAAACTTCTTTTTGAAATACCCATGATATTTTCCTCCTTACAATTCCACGCGACCTTCCAATGCACGAAGCAACGTTACTTCATCAATATATTCAAGATCACCGCCCACCGGCACTCCGCTGGCAATGCGGCTTACCTTAATCCCCGTCGGTTTGACCAGTTTGCTGATATACATGGCTGTGGTCTCTCCCTCCAGACTGGAATTTGTGGCAATAATCACCTCATCTACATCCTGTTCCAGGCGATGCATCAACTCCTTCAAACGGATATCGGAAGGACCAATTCCCAACATGGGAGAAATGGCCCCATGCAGCACATGATACACACCATCATATTTTCCGGTCTTTTCATACGCGCTCATATCCCGCGGATTTTCCACTACCATAATCATCCGATGGTTACGGCTTGGATTGGCGCAGATGGGGCATAATTCCTGATCCGTCAAGGTCAGGCATTCTTTACAGTAGCGGATAGTTTTTCTCGCTTTTACCATGGTGTCTGCCAGTTTTTCCACCCGCTCCTGAGGCATATCAATAATGTGAAAAGCCAGCCTCTGGGCTGTCTTGGCACCGATTCCTGGCAGAGAAGACAGCTGCTCCACCAACTGGCCAATCTGGCTGCTGTAATATTCCATCAGAACGGAAGTCCTCCGCCTAATCCACCGGTCAGCTTTGCCATATTAGCTGCGGACGCTTCATCTGCTTTTCTGAGGGCCTCATTGGTTGCTGCCATAATCAGATCTTCCAGCATCTCTACATCATCCGGATCTACTGCTTCCGGATCCAGTTTGACTTTGGATACTTCTTTCTTACCGGTTACTGTTACTTCTACCGCTCCGCCGCCTGCTGCCGCTGTGAACTCTTTGCTCTCCAGCTCTTTTGCACTCTCTTCCATCTGACGCTGCATACGCTGTGCCTGTTTCATTAAATTACTCATGTTCCCGGGCATTCCGCCTCCTGGAAATCCACCTCTTTTTGCCATATTTTAAAATCCTCCTGTTGGTTTTTCTCTATCAGAATCCTGCAGAGCATTCTGCAGGGTTATTCTGCATCTATCTCAATTTCCATATCAATGAGTCCGGATAAGTCTGCGACCGGCTCCTGGGGTCTTGGATCATTATGAGGCGTATGAACCTGAAATTTCATACGGACGCCAAGCTCCCGCTCCACCAGCATTTCCAGATCTGCTGCCAGCGCCTGTTCATCCACCGGAAGTTCTCTTCCCAGAATTACCTGAATGCCACTTCCATCTGGGAGCTCCCTGCAGACCGCATCCTTTAACTGCTGGCTCTGCATGCCGCCCATTTTTCTCCGAAGCTCCTGAAACCTCCCCATAAACATCTGTACATCCTGGGACATAGCTTCTCTCGGCAGTTTTTTGACCTTTTGTGGAATCGGCTCCTGTTGTACTGCCGCCTGCTGAGGTATCACCCCTGCCGGGATTCCCTGTTCCAGCTTCTGCTCAATCTGGGCAATCCGCTGAAGAATCGAGTCATAGTTCTGCTCCATGGCCGGCCGGCAAAGTTTGATCATGGCAATCTCCACCAGCACCCGCTTCTGGGTTGCATAGCGAAGCTGCCCGGACAGTTCAGAAAAGACACGGATATACCGCATCAATGTCTCCGGATCTGCAAGCTGTGCTTCTTCCTTCATGCGGGTCAGGTTTTCCCCGGATACATCCAGCATCTCTGCCATACCTTCATCGGTGCGGAGCATAAGAAGATTTCTTAAGTACCAGATAAAATCCAATGTAAACTGGGACAGTTCCCGCCCCTGAAGAATAATCTGCTCTACTTCCTGAATGACCGAAGTCAGTTCCTGTTTACAGATCTTCCGGAACAGGCTGCTGAACACATCAATATCAACGGCTCCCAATACTTCCAGCACATGATCATAGGTCAGTCTCTGCCCCAGATAAAATGCAATGCACTGATCCAGAAGACTTAACGCATCTCGCATGGAACCGTCCGCTGCTTTTGCAATATAGGTCAGAGCCCGGTCTTCCACCTCTACCTGCTCCGTCTCCATAAGTTCCTTCAGTCTGTCCGTAATCGTTTCCGTGGTAATTCTCCGAAAATCATACCGCTGACACCTGGACAGAATCGTCACAGGAATCTTATGGGCTTCCGTAGTGGCCAAAATAAAAATCACATAAGAGGGCGGCTCTTCCAGAGTTTTTAACAATGCATTGAATGCACCGATGGAGAGCATATGCACCTCATCGATAATGTAGACTTTATATTTTCCCTCGGTGGGGGAATAAGCAACTTCATCACGGATCTCACGAATATTATCCACACCATTGTTGGATGCGGCGTCAATCTCTATGACATTCATAGAAGCACCGGAAGCAATCGCCCTGCAGGATGCACACTCCCCGCAGGGGTTACCGTCTACCGGGTGTTCGCAGTTGACCGCTTTCGCAAAAATCTTTGCCACGGTTGTTTTACCGGTACCTCTGGTGCCGCAGAACAAATAAGCATGTCCGATCCGGTCCGCCATAATCTGATTTTTTAAAGTTGTTACAATATGATCCTGCCCTTTGACATCCGAAAACTCAGAAGGGCGGAATTTCCGATATAATGCTGTATAAGACATCCTAGTCTCCAAAACTAATGCCAATCATCTTGGCTTCTTCTATGATTCCGGAAGAGGGGTCTACCATCTTCAGCTTTCCTGCAGCATCTTCCAGCGGAATCTTACAGGTCTCCCCGTTTACGATTCCTACCATGTATCCGTATTCCTCATCGATAATGAGTTTTGCCGCTCTTGCACCCAGGCGGGTGGAAATGACTCTGTCATAAGGATCCGGAGATCCGCCTCTTTGCATATGTCCGGGTACCGTCACGCGCACATCCGCACCGGTACGTTCCTTGATTTGCTCTGCCAGTTCATAAGAAACGGACGGATACTGATAATTAGCCATTTTATTTTTGTATTCTTTCTTGGACAACGCAGCATCTTCCTTGGAAATTGCTCCCTCTGCTACTGCCAGAATCGTAAAACCTTTTCTTGCTTTGTTTCGCTTCTCAATGGCATCACATACTTTATTAATATCATAGGGAATCTCAGGAATCAGGACAATATCTGCTCCACCTGCAATTCCTGCATGCAGGGTCAGCCATCCTACTTTATGTCCCATAACTTCCACGATAAAGACACGTCCATGAGAAGCCGCTGTTGTGTGGATACAGTCGATACATTCTGTTGCGATGTCTGCCGCGCTCTGAAAACCAAAGGTCATATCCGTTCCCCAGATATCATTATCGATCGTCTTCGGAAGATGAATAATATTCAGTCCTTCCTCTCTCAGAAGATTTGCGGTCTTCTGTGTCCCATTGCCCCCAAGAATCACCAGGCAATCCAGAGCCAGCCTTCGATAGTTCTGTTTCATGGCTGCTACTTTATCAAGACCATTCTCATCCAGAACGCGCATGGTCTTAAAAGACTGACGGGAACTTCCAAGAATTGTTCCGCCTCTTGTCAGAATTCCGGAAAAATCTTTAGCCGTCAACAGACGGTACTCATTATAAATCAGACCTTTATAGCCTTCTTCAAAACCATAAATCTCCACATCTCCGCCAAGTTCATTGTATAATCCTTTACCAACACCACGCATGGTTGCATTCAGTGCCTGACAATCGCCTCCACTTGTTAAAATGCCCACTCTCTTCATGTTCCACACTCCTTCATTTTTTGGTTCCTACAAAATAATCACCTATAAAATGCTCACATGAATTTATTATACCCTACCAACCTGGTTTTCACAATAGTTGCAATCACCTTCTGAAATCGGTATACTGGTATTAAATATCTGCCGCCGGCTGGAGAAATTGCCGGTGCAGGATAGGAGTACAGACAGAATCATGATATTTGATACACACGCACATTATGATGACAGTGCTTTTGACGAAGATAGAGACACGCTTCTGGCATCCTTACAAAGCCAGGGAGTAGGAACCGTGGTAAATTCCGGGGCGAGTCTTAAGGGATGCCGAAGAACCATTGAATTGACGGAACAGTATCCGTTTATCTATGGCGCCCTCGGCGTACATCCGGATGAAGTAGGTGAACTGAATGAGGAGACATTTTCCTGGCTGCGGGAACAGTTGAAGCGTCCGAAGATCGTAGCTGTAGGAGAGATCGGACTTGACTATTACTGGGACAAAGAAAAAAGAGAATTGCAAAAAGAATGGTTTGTCCGACAGCTCCGGCTAGCCAGAGAGTTGAAAAAACCGGTAGTGATTCACAGCCGGGAAGCAGCAGCCGATACCATGGAAATCCTGAAAGCAGAAGTGACAGATGAAATTTTCTATGAGATGCACTGCTATTCTTATTCACCGGAAATGGCAAGAGAATATTTAAAAATGGGATTCTATCTGGGAATCGGTGGAGTCCTTACCTTCAAAAACGCAAAGAAATTAAAGGAAGTGGCAGAAGAAGCCCCCATAGAAAAACTGCTTCTGGAGACGGATTGTCCGTACCTGGCACCGGTACCTAACCGGGGCAAGCGAAACGATTCCCGCAATATCCGTTATGTGGCAGAGGAACTTGCCAAGATCAAAGGGATGACCACGGAAGAGGTGATCCGGATTACAGAAAAAAATGCAAAAAGATTTTACAGAATATCGGAGGAAAACGCATGAACAGACCGGAACCAACTCTTGGAAATCCCAAGAATACCATAGAAATTTTGCAGAAGTATAAGTTTGTATTTCAGAAGAAATTCGGACAAAACTTTCTGATTGATGAACATGTACTGGAGAAAATCATCAGCGCGGCCGGTATTGGCCCGGATGATTTTGTTGTAGAAATCGGCCCCGGTATCGGAACCATGACTCAGTATCTGGCCCATGCAGCCAGAGGCGTCGCAGCAGTAGAGATCGACAAGGCACTGATCCCGATTCTTCAGGATACCTTGTCTGCCTATGACAATGTGACTGTCATTAATGAAGATGTCCTGAAGGTAGATTTAAAAGAACTGGCTGAGAAAATGAACGAAGGACGCCCCGTAAAAGTGGTGGCAAACCTTCCCTATTATATCACTACTCCCATTATCATGGGCCTCTTTGAAAGTCACGTGCCAGTAGAAAGCATTACGGTCATGGTTCAAAAAGAAGTGGCAGAGCGGATGCAGGCCGGACCGGGAACCAAAGACTACGGTGCCTTATCTCTGGCTGTACAATATTACGCGGAGCCATACATTGTAGCTAATGTGCCGCCAAACTGTTTTATGCCTCGCCCTAATGTAGGATCTGCCGTCATTCGGCTTCAGGTACATAAGAACCCGGATATCAGGGTAAAGGATGAAAGCCTTATGTTCCGGATTATCCGTGCGTCCTTCAACCAGAGAAGAAAGACGCTGCAGAACAGCCTCAGCCATGATCCGCAGCTGGGCATCAGCAAGGAAGTGGTTGCCAGAATTCTGGAAGAAATGGGACTTTCAGCAACCATCCGTGGAGAGGCTTTAAGTCTTCAGCAGTTTGCTCAGTTTTCTGATCTTGTATTCACGTATAAGTAGAAAACCTCTTGCATAGAATAGTTCTGAGGGACAGGAGGGAATTCTATGCAGAAATACAGAAGGCAGATTGCATATTTATATGCGTATGAGCATGGAGAGCAGCTCTGTACGGCAGGATTTGTGAAAGCAGAAGAACGGGCCGGTCAATGCAGAATTGCCGTACACTTAAAGGGATACTGTCATCCGGGAGAGGATGCAGGCGAACTGTATATTTATTTTTACCGGAAAAACCAGGCAGTCTGCATTCCGCTGGGTAAGATGGAGAGCAGAAATGGTGCATTGGAATGGCACGGCTGCATGGAGGCAGATAACATTCTGGGAAAGGGCATCTGCTTTGAAGAGACCAGAGGAATCCGGGTCTGCCGTCCGGGAGGAAGAGACTATGTGGCAGAATGGGATGACTATCCGGTGGATCCGGCCAGATTTGTACTGTATCCCAAGGGTGGTATCAAATGCATCCGCTGCCCGTGGTTCGGAAATTGTGACAGGAGTAATGAGGACGATGCTGACAGAAGAGGAAAAGTATATGAGGGAAGCAATCCGGCAGGCGAAGAAAGCCGGAAAGCTTGATGAAGTGCCCATCGGCTGTGTGATCGTCCGGGATGGAAAGATCATTGCCAGAGGATATAATCGGAGAAATACAGAAAAAAGTACATTGGCCCATGCAGAAATACAGGCTATCCGAAAAGCCAGTAAAGTGGTTGGAGACTGGAGGCTTGAAGATTGTACCATGTATATTACACTGGAACCCTGCCAGATGTGCGCAGGAGCCATTGTACAGGCACGGATTCCCAGAGTCGTCATCGGAAGCCGGAATCCCAAGGCAGGATGCGCCGGTTCGATACTGGATCTTCTCCATGTACCGGCATTCAACCATCAGGTGGAATTGGAAGAAGGCGTCCTTCAGGAAGAATGCTCCGAGATGCTCACCAGCTTTTTCCGGGAACTGAGAAAGAAAAAGAAACAGGCATCAGAGAAGGGCTAAATCATTTGACAAATGGGCAAAAAAAAGCTATACTGAACAGGCATCTTTGAAGATGCAGCTGAATATTGTCATAAGATTTCCGTGCAGCCGGGGAGATGGCGGTGCCCTGTACCTACAATCCGCCTTAGTGGGGGTGATATCCTGCCCCGGGCTGTTGGATCGGGAGCTGCCCTGTATAAGTGGCATTGATGTCTGGGTCTTACGCAACAGGAACCTGTGAACCGTGTCAGGTTGGGAACAAAGCAGCACTAAGCGGGACCTTCTGTGTGCCGTAAGGGTGCCTGGACTGAGTTAACTGTACAGGTAACGTACCGGTCGGCAGTTCAAAGCAGGATGCACGGATTTAAAAAAATATTTCTGCTATAAAACAAGGCTATGGATTGACAAAAATCCATAGCCTTCTTTATTTATTACAGATTCACCTCATATTCCGCACTGGCGAACCGCACCCGCATTCCATCTTCCAACGGAAACAGTTCATATGGATCCAGCTGCATCTGATCCACCCAGGTTCCATTCGTGGAATTAAGATCTTCCAGAAAATAACGAGCGCCCTCTTTTGTAATTCTCGCATGTATTCTGCTAATGGTCGATACCGGAATACAGCCATCCACACTTTCCTTTCGTTTTCCAATCAGAAAACTGTTTTCCTTAATATGAAAATCAGGATGTTCCGAATCCCTGCTTTTCAGAAATATTCCATCCCATTTCTTCTCCTGCAAAAAAGAAGTCTCTGTGGATATGCTTCCCTGTTCTCTCAGAAAAAGAACGGATCCGCTTTCCATCCGGTCAGCTTCTGCCAGATAATCTTCGATCTGCGGCTTTTTCGGTTTTTTCCGAAAAAAATTCCGCCAGCTTCCGGTCTTTTCAAGAACATCTTCACGGACTGCCGGAAGTTCCTCTTCTTCTGGTTTTTCCGTCACAATCCCTGTTTTTTCCGGTTCTTCATGACAGTGCAGCACTTCTGCCAGGCTGAAGTTCGGTTCCAATGCCCTCTGATAAAGGTCATAACCAAACTCAATGCCCGCCGCATCTCCTTTATCCAGCTTTCCAAGGAAATATTCTGCCAGCCCCAAAAATGACTCCCGAATGGTTTTCTCATTTGCAGGATAGTAACACAAAGACAGTTTTTCCGTCCTGGAATCCTGATAAATATACTCCGGCTCCAGCACAAACCGATCCGGATTCAGTAGATATTCCGAAGCCATTTCCAGAATTCTTTGCAATTCCCGCAGGAAATCCTGTAGCTGAATATGTGTCATTTTCCGACGCTCATATAAGAGATTCATACTCTGTCTACCAGTAATTTCATAGTAGTATTCTTTTTTCTCTTCATGCTGCTGACATACACAGGGGAGAAAACCTGCAATCCGGTTCTCCGTAATCATCCTGACTTCATAACTTTCTTCTCCTGGATAGTCGTCCGTCAGTATCATATAGTTGCTGTTCAAATCCCGTTTGTAATGTACATTCATATTTTCTTCCTCCCTGTCAGCCATCTGCGTTTTCTAATCATCGTGCATGGCCTGATCCGGTTTATCCTTCGTTCCACTGTCACGGAACATCCCTTCAGGAAATCTCCCTGTCCGGTGATTTGGATGATCGCCTGTGCTGGATTCACCTTCACCTGGATCTCCGTCTCTTTCACCCACAAAAGACGATGATTCAGTTTTTTTTGCAGATCCCGACAGATCTTCTCCTCCATCTCTCCACCGCTGTCTCCCTCCCGGTAAATTCCTTTCGTTCCCGCTTCCAGCGCCGCATGGCTGCATACGGCATAATCATGTGCATACAGCGTAAAATAAACCAGATATACCAGAAGAATACAAACCCCCGGAATCAGAGCTGCTGCTTCCAGAACAAATCTTCCTTTTTTCTTATATCGTTTCATTTTTCCATCCATAGATCCATCAGAACGGCTGCTGTCAGAAATGGGACAAATGGAAGTTCCTTCTCCCTCAACAACAACCCTACTCCTCCACACAGACACATTCCCACCAGAAGATTTCGCTCTACCATTCCTGCAGGGAACCACATGCCAAGAGCCAGAAGCACCCAGCCGTCTCCCTTTCCAATCCGTTCCCCGGTAATCACTGCCACCCCCAACAGGAAACACCCCGGCCATGGCCAGATTCCGGCTCCATTCCACAGGGAATGCATCAACCCGGTAATTCCAAGAAGCCATACCAGTCCCAGATCTATCTCCCGATTTTTCAGATCCTGCCAGGACAACACCACCAGATGCAGCAAAATCCATAACACCTTCAATGACTCCCTCCGCATCTGGAACAGCTTCTCAACCCTCCCACCTGCGATAAGGGCACTGCCATAATGGTTCTCTTCAATCCCTGGCAAGTGTTTTTGTTATGATAACTGCTTCCATAATCAGTAATATAAACCAACATATCCGCCTGCTGTTTTTTGACACAGTATTCACAGGGCGTATATTTTCCTCCGGATTCATTCCGAAGACCTGACAGCTCTGCCGATGTCACAGAACGAATCGTTAATCTTAGATAAGTGCAGTCCCTGCTTCTGTGATACACTTCTCCCTCCGGTGTCCGATATACCAGTTCTTCTTTTCCGCCCGCCTGAAAAGATTCCCCGGTATACCCAACCCAGCTTCGTACCGTAACCTTCTGAACCGTTCCTCTGCTTCCGAATCCCACGACTGCAAACGGCAGCTTTGCTGTCTCATAATCATATAAGGTAATATAGGGATTCTGTCCGGTAAACGCTTCCGCCGTTACTGCCAACAGTTCTGCTTTCTCTGTCAGTTTCCGGTAATCCTTCGCCTGCAGGGCGGAGAAAGAAAATAAATATAACAGTGCGGTCACTGCAAAGAGGAAAGCCGGAAGAGCCAGCGCTGTCTCCAGCGTAAAACTGGCCTTCCGTAAGGTGCACCGGGATGCTCTCCCGGACAGAAACGTAGTTAAATGTACCTGTTTCCAAGCGTGGGGTGTCTGGAGAGAGAACTGTAATTTGTTTGTCTTTATTCGGAAGAACATCCCGGTACACCTCCTTCTTTAGTTATTCATACTGATAGCTCCGTTCCAGTTCCATATCCTCCATCCAGAACTGTGCCGTCAGTTTCTCAATACAGTGATCCACATGAATCTTCTCGCAGCCTTCTGTCTGCCGGAGCTCCCCTTCTATCACATCCAGCCCTCTCATGGCCAGGCGTTCTTCCGGATAGAAGGTCAGTACCATCCGTAGAAACAGATCGTAACTCAAGCCCTTTTGTTCTGTCTTCTGCTCGTCATACCGTCCCGCATCCTGTAAAAGCAGCAGTACGCCGGATAAAGGTACCTGCCAGTTATTCTCATCCTTTAGGAGCGCCACCTCTTTTCCCTGCAGAAGCTGACGCACTTCCACCAGACTTTCCCCATAAGCCCAGCCCAGCAGGATTAACTGCTTCACGCTTTTTACAAGACCTTCATTTCCCGTAAGCCCCGCCAGAGCAATGGCCAGAAGTTCTGCTTTTTTCCCATAATCCTTATGTGTCAACAGAAAGGTATAATTCACTCCTTCCCTCATAAGCAAAAGTGACCGAAGTGTCTGCTCCAGATTTTCCGCATCGGATCCTTTTCCCCAAAGTATATATTCCATCTGATACGAAAGATATCTGCTCTCTTCCGCCGGTTCGTCTTCCTTTTGCACTGCGTTGGTCAGATGTTCCTGCAGATAACTAATAAAAAGCTGTTTTTCCAGCATTCCATTTTCCGCAGTTTCCGCTGCCCCGGTTCCCTCTGACAAGTTCCTCACCGACGGAACCGTTGCCAGATCCACCGTCTTTTTCGAAATTCCATCCGGATCTTTCATTACCTGCCCCACGGCAAACTGTTTCCACAATCCATCCCAGCTGTATGCGTCTCCATCCAGGGTCTCTTCTTCGTCTTCATAGTCCACCACGCTGTCCTCATACGCCTGACAGTCTTTCTGGAACTTTTCACTGCTTTCATTTAATTCCTCCCGAAACTGCTCGTCCCATATCCAATCCTCTGCCAGAGACAATCCGGTCTGCTCTTTCATAGCCCGGACCGCCTGCTGATAAAAGACCATTCCATCTCCGTCCGTGGCCCTGGCAAAGTCTTTGACCTCGATCCCTTTCATCTGTAAATTCAGTGCCGTCCCCCCTTGTGCCCTTTTTAGGTTATCTTCCGTAAATTTCCACAGATGGCTGCAAAGCTCATCCCGGTTCTCCTTTCCACTTCGAAAAGAAGTATCCAGATAAAACAAATCATACTGTTCCAGCAAATGGGGTTCATATTCTGAAAAGAGAGAAAACAGACTGCTCTCTGCCACCTGTTCCGCCATTCTCCTTGCAGACTGCTTCTGCACCGACTCCAGACAGATGAGATACAAACTTAAAAATACAAGAAATGTCAATGCCAGCCATACAGTCACCTGGCCTTTTCGCTTCCTATACACTGCTGCTCTGAGAAACGATTTTCTCAAAAATACTGTTTACCACTTCCGTAATTTTCGTCTTGAAAATAATGACTAACCCAATAAGAACCACAATAATCAGAATCACTTCCACGACACCCATTCCCCTCTGGTCTTCCCAGAAGTTTTTCAAAAACCACTTGATTTTCCATATCTTCTTTTCCATAGGTTCCTCCTGTTTATATTTGAAATGACACCACTGCCGGATACATGATCATGACCAGAATGGTCAGCAGCATCAGTATCATGGGCAATAACAATTTGCTTTCACATTCTTCACCCATCTTTTTGGCCAGCGCCTTCCTGTTTTCAAAAGCCTCCCGTGACTCTTCTTCCAGAAGCTCTGACAAATTTTTCGTACCTCTCCGGAGATTCTGGCTCAGCAATGTCCCCAGCTTCAGATAAGACGGCAGCCGGCATTTGGCCCCAAAGTGTTCATAGGCAGTGCTCTCTGGTACGCCATTTTGCATTTCATACAGCGCTGTACACATTTCTTCATAAGCTTTATTACAGGATTGCCTCCCTTCCTGTCGATAGCCTGCCACAATCCGCTCCCATGCTTTTCTGGTGCTGATTCCGGCACTCATATAAAGTCCCATACGACTCACAATCTCCGGATAAGCCAGCTGCATCTGGCGCTCACGCTCTGCGAGTGTACGTTCTTCTTCCTGCTTTTCCCCCAATTTCATGGCACATACCGTCAGAATAGTAAGCGCTCCAAGCAAGAGCCAGGTAGTATCCTTTCCGGTATACCAAATCAACGGATTGCCATCCAGTTCTTCCGGAAGTACCAGTTCCCTACTATTGTCCTTCTGCAATTCGGAAAGCTTCCACGAAAGTACACGAAGCTGATCTTCCTCCACACTTTCATCCGGTGGCTGAATGGTAATGGTTCGCTGCCAGTCCTCTGCCTCTCCCTGCAGCTCCAGCACCACCTGTATCTGAAGCTGCACCGGCTCTGTCAAACTTTCGTTTTTCACAGTTCCATCCACAGTCAGATATTCCCAGGAACTTGCATACCACTGAAGGCTGATCCCCGTTTCCGGTTCTTCAGACGGCATGGATACGTTTCCTCCAATATGTTGAAGATCCGGATTCCTATTTAAGAAAATTTCCTCCAGCCGGGCTTTTGCCTGGTTCATTTTTTTCTTTACCTGTTCCTCCGAAAGCTTTTGCTCCTGTAAAAGCAGTTCCATGGAATATGTCTTTTCTCCGATCCGGACTTCCAGATTTGTTTCCTGACTGCCGGTTCCCTGTTCCGGGCGCAGCAACCGCTGAATCGGCTTGTGCCCGTACAAACTATAGATCCAGAATCCTGCCGTTAAAAGAACTCCTGCCAGTACTGCCAGATATTGTTTTCTTTTCTGTGTCATATGTCAAACTGCACCATCCTTCTTCCCAGAACGCAGGCCCCCAGATACACCAAAAGACAGCCTGTCATGACACAGATTCCTGCCAGGTTATGATAAAGATCTGCAATGAACTCCCCTGAACCCAGCCGGATATACAAAAGCACCCCCGCCGGCATGACCATCATGATGCGCTGCTCATATATTTTTGCTGCCAGAAACGTATCTATTTCTCTTCGGGTATCCATAATCTCCGCCATCTGTGCCGATGTTTTTCGAATAATTCCATTGAGACTTCCACCGCTTCCCCTTGCCGTGCAGAACACTTCCACAAAACTTTTCACTTCCTCGTAGGGATGTTTTTCTGCCAGTTCTTCCAGAAGCTGTTCCGGCCGCTGGTTATTGCCCGCTTTCCGGATCATTTCCTCCAGTTCTGTCAACATGATTCCACCCTTTGGAAACATGAGTGCCAGCTCTCTTCTGGATTTTGCAAATGCATTTTCCACGGAATATCCTGCCGATAAAGACGATGCCAGCAAAAGAATCCATTCCCGGAACATTTTCAAAAATTGCTCTTTTTCTTTTTTCCTTCTGGCAGCCCTGCATTCCCTGTGCCAGATGATCAAAAGAGGACTTAGAAAAAATACTGCCAGAAATGTATCATAATACAGCCAGGAAATTCCCGTCAGCAGGAGCAGTCCGCAGCTCATATCCATCAGAAATTCCTTTTTCTGTTTGCCACATACCGGCACGCTGAAATTTTTCAATCTGTTTCATCTCCCCTACCCTCTCCTGTATTCCACAGATTTTTCCATTTCTTTCCCCGGTTACCCGGAAGAGGAAAAGTGGATTTAGTTCCACCTGTTCCCCTTCCATCCCGGTCACTTCCGTGATTTCAAGAAGCCTGCGGCTTTTATCCCGTAGTCTTCCCAGATAAACGATCAGATCCACTCCGGATGCAATCTGCCTCCGGATGGCCTGTAAGGGCAATTCCATCCCCATCAAAACCATGGTTTCCAGACGGGTCACCGTATCTGCGGTGCTGTTGGCATGGCAGGTGCTAAGGCTTCCGTCGTGACCTGTGTTCAGACAGGTCAGCAGTTCAAAAGCTTCTGCTCCCCTGACTTCTCCGATGATCAACCGCGTAGGCCGCATGCGGAGAGCCGCCTTGATAAGATCCCTCATGGAAATTTCCCGGCAATCCTCCGCACCGCCATCCCTTGTTTCCAACCGGACCAGATTCGGTACATTCCTGATCTGAAGTTCTGCTGTATCTTCAATGACAATCACTCGTTCATCCTGTGGAATATGCCCTGCAAGTACGTTCAGAAAGGTGGTTTTTCCGCTTCCGGTGCCACCTGCCACAAGAATGGAGTAACCGGCCTGCACCGCCTTCTTTAAAAATTCTGCTTCTTCCTCTGAAAGACTTTCCAATTCCAGCAGTTTCTGCATGGTCACAGGCTCTTCCGGAAATCTTCGTATTGTGATGATAGGCCCGTTAACCGCAACCGGAGGCAGTACCACATGAACCCGATCCCCGTTTTCGAGTCTTGCATCGACAATGGGAGAAGCTTCGTTGACTACCCGGTTGCATGCTCCTGTAATCTGCTGGATAATATCCAGAATCCGTTCTTTTGAAGAAAAGGATTTTTCCCAGCGGCTCAGTTTTCCGTTTTTCTCCAGGAAGATACCATCCGTTCCGTTTACCATAATCTCCGTAACACTTTTTTCTTCCAGTAATTCCTGAAGCACGTCCATCTTGCGAAGGGCATAAAACAATTCTCTTTTTATCCTGCACCTTTCATTGAGAGACAGATGCCGTTCTTTTCCACAGAATAATACAACTTCATCAATCAGTTCCTGTATTTCTTCATCCGATACCTCCCGACTTAAATCCACCCGTTCCAGAATCTGCTTTTTTAATTCTTCACACAGCTCCATGGTTCCTCCTTATTCCCGGATCAGTCCCCGGATATATGCACCCAGTTTCTGCCGGGGCAGCGCCAGAAGATCTTCTTCGCTGTCAGGCATATGTTCCAGTTGTGGAAGTTCCAGCTTCTGTAGCTTTTCCAATACCTGCAAATTGTCTAAATCCGAAATGTATCGCTCCCACTGACTGATCTTAGCCCTGGAGATCATATCCTGACGCACCGGCATATAGATTCCATCGCACTGCTGCAAAAGTTCCGGTTCATGACCCATGGCATTTCCCAGATCCAGAATGATCACATCATAGGAACTTCTTGTCCGTATAAGCCTCAGCAGATAATTCCACTCTTCCAGTTCAATCTGACGAAAATCCGTATAAGAGTCACAGGGCGGGATATAATCCATCCGGTCCAGTTTCTGGACCATACTGTTTAACCGATAGAGAAACTGTGTGTTATTTTTTTGTCTTAAAAAATAAATGAGATCTGACATGTTCCAGTGGCCGCTTCCCATAAATTCGGCCATTCCGGAATTTTCCTCCAGATTCAGATATAAAAGGTTCCGGCTCTCTGCCAGTATCTGGCCTAATGTCAGTGCAAATACTGTCTTTCCGATTCCCCCTACCGGTGAATACACCCCGATCAGCCTGTTCTCCTTCCCCACTCCGGTAATATACGTCCCTTCTGTATCCTGCCCGGAATAGTAATACATGATTTCCCGGAGAATATTTTCCGCCGACTGGTACTTGTAGATGACTGGCTGACTGCTGAATTCTTTCATCAGGCTTCCTTCCGAGAGGATGATCACACATGAAATATGGATGAGTTCCCGATATCGCTCATACCATTCCGCCGTAATCAGCAAAATTTCGATCTCTTCCCCGGCAAGTGCCTTCACCAGCTGTTCTTCGTCCGTACATCCCCGCACCTGAAAGAGCTGACCTTTCTTCAGGTTCACATACTCCATGAACGCATTTGCATACATTTCACAGGCATCTGCAACCCACAAAACCGTGCTTTTCACATAGATACCTCCAGCAGCATCTTTTTTCTTCTGTGCTGCAATTTTAAAATGGAATTTGGCTCAGAATAAAACTGTGAGCCTATGGCGAAATGCCACATTAAGATAAACGTTTATCACAAGACTCATTATAATTGCTCCCCTGAGGGCTGTCTATGGGGTTTACAATTTGTTCACAAATTTTGGGAATATCTTACAAAAGCCGGATGGCTGCGACGGCATAAAGCAGAGAAACCCCGCTAAAACCAAGGGTTCCGGATGTCAAAAGACTCCACGGGTTCAGACCCACAGCACATGGAATCCCCCAATTTGCCAGCACTGTATTGACCCCCAGGATGACAATTCCACCCATGACGGATCGAATACAGAAATTTAACAGCATCTCTGCTTTATGTTTTACGGTTACCAGGAACAGCACCAGCAGACAGGCACCGATAATCAGAAGCATCCCTTTTTCTTTTTCCATACATTCCGCTCCTCTCCATCCAACTATATGGATTTTCCAGAAAAATATTCCAGATTTCGTATAAATTTTCCTGTCCGCGACTATACTGATACTAACCTATAGATCCAGACAGGAAGGAACATGCTTATGAAAATGAAAGGAGAAGCACCCGTACCGGACACCCGGAGGCAGCAGCTGATGGAAGATCTCGCCCGAACCAAGTCCGCTCTCGACCGTGCTTATTCAAATTTTGAAAATGTCGTAGACCCGGATCTTGTTGACTCTTCTATTTATGAGCTTCAGGCTGTACAACTGCGCTATCGTTTTCTTCTCCGGCAGGCCTCTCTGCTGGAAGAAAGCTCCTGACATCTAGTGTCTGGCTGCTGTTTGAACAGTAACATAATTGACTTCTTTTTCCTCCTGTGCTACTCTGATAAAAGCATAAACTAACAGAGGTAAGCAAATGGAAAAGAAAAAATTTTATATGACAACCGCCATTGCCTATGCATCCGGAAAACCTCACATTGGCAACACCTATGAGATCGTTCTGGCAGACAGTATTGCCCGCTATAAGAGATTTCAGGGTTATGATGTGTTCTTCCAGACCGGAACCGATGAGCATGGCCAGAAAATCGAACTGAAGGCAGAAGATGCCCGTATTACTCCGAAGGAATTTGTCGACAATGCAGCCAGTGAGATCAAGAGAATCTGGGATCTCATGGATACTTCCTACGACAAATTCATCCGTACTACTGATGAGGATCATGAAAAACAGGTTCAGAAGATCTTCAAATATATGTATGACAAGGGAGATATTTACAAGGGATCCTATGAAGGAATGTACTGTACTCCCTGTGAGTCTTTCTGGACTCCATCCCAGCTGGTAGACGGCAAATGCCCGGACTGCGGCCGTGAAGTACAGCCTGCAAAAGAGGAAGCATATTTCTTCAAAATGAGCAAATATGCGGATCGTCTGATTGATTACATTAACACCCATCCGGAATTCATTCAGCCGGTATCCCGTAAGAACGAGATGATGAATAACTTCCTTCTTCCGGGTCTTCAGGATCTGTGTGTATCCAGAACCTCCTTCAACTGGGGTATTCCGGTTACCTTTGATCCGAAGCATGTTACCTACGTATGGCTGGATGCTCTGACCAACTACATTACCGGTATCGGTTATGACTGCGACGGCAACAGCTCCGAACAGTTCAAGAAACTCTGGCCGGCTGACCTGCACCTGATCGGAAAGGATATTATCCGTTTCCATACTATCTATTGGCCGATTTTCCTTATGTCTCTGGATCTTCCGCTGCCAAAACAGGTATTTGGACATCCGTGGCTCTTACAGGGTGACGGCAAGATGAGTAAGTCCAAAGGAAATGTGCTCTATGCCGATGATCTGGTAGATTTCTTCGGTGTGGATGCAGTCCGTTATTTTGTTCTTCACGAGATGCCGTTTGAAAATGATGGTGTCATCTCCTGGGAACTGATGGTAGAGCGCCTGAATTCCGAGCTGGCAAATACTCTTGGAAATCTGGTAAACCGTACCATCTCCATGTCCAACAAATATTTCGACGGCGTTGTTACCAATACCGGTGTTACTGCAGAGGTAGATGAGGATCTGAAAGCAACCGTTCTCGGAACTCTGGCAAAAGTAAATGAGAAAATGGACCAGCTTCGTGTGGCAGATGCTCTGACTGAGATCTTTGCACTGTTCAAACGCTGCAACAAATACATTGATGAGACCATGCCCTGGGCACTGGCAAAAGATAAGGCACAGCAGGATCGTCTGGCAACGGTTCTCTACAACCTGGTAGAAAGCATCAGCTACGGCGCAGCTCTTCTCGAGTCCTTCATGCCGTCCACTTCCAGAAAGATTCTGGAGCAGCTGAATGCAAAATCGCGTACCATTGAGGAAATGGCACAGTTCGGTCTCTATGAATCCGGTACCAAAGTGACAGATCAGCCGCAGATTCTCTTTGCACGTATGGACATCAAGGAAGTACTGGAAAAAGTCGAGGCTATGAAAGCAGAGAAAGAAGCTGCAAACGCTCCGAAAGATCCGGTCATTGACATTGAGCCGAAAGAGAACGTATCTTATGATGACTTTGCAAAACTGCAGTTCCAGGTAGGTGAGATTCTTTCCTGTGAAGCTGTTCCGAAGGCAGACAAACTGCTCTGCTCCCAGGTAAAGATTGGCAGCCAGGTACGTCAGATCGTATCCGGCATCCGCAGCGGATATACCCCGGAAGAGATGGTTGGCAAGAAAGTCATGGTTCTTGTAAATCTGCAGCCAAGAAAGATCCGTGGACTGGTATCTGAAGGAATGCTGCTCTGTGCAGAAAATGAAAAAGGTGAACTTTCTCTGGTTGTTCCGGAAAAAGAGATGCCGGCAGGTGCTGAAATCTGCTAATATTTCACAGAGAATTGTAACAGCCGTGTGAGCATGCTCACACGGCTGTTTATTATCTTGCCAGTCATACCTGATTTCTTTTTCTCATATACTTTTCTGACCCCATTGGATCAGGAGATATCTTTCATGCGCAGAACTCTTATGTTCCAGACCGCCGGACTTTTCTTTTTTTCCCTGCTATTGTTCCTTACCATTCCCTTTCTGTCGGAAAAAAGCTTTTCCGATTTTACCAGGAATCTTTTCCGGCAGGAGCTTTCAGGAAATACCTTAAATCTTCACTATACCCTTGCCGATCCTGCTGCCTTTGGGATTACGACGAATCAAATCTCTTTTGGCCCATTTCCTGCAGAACCGGACCAGGAAAAACCCGCTGCTCTTCAGCAGTTAAAAGAAGAACTGAAAAGCTTTTCCTCCCTGACCGAGGAAGAACAGCACACGAAAACGCTCCTCTCCTGGTGGCTTGACGGACAGATTGCCCTGAACGATTTTTATTATTTTCAGGAGCCCCTTGGCCCTACACTCGGGATTCAGGCCCAGCTTCCCATTCTCCTTTCCGAATATGTTTTCCGTTCGGAGCAGGATGTGCACGATTATCTTGCCCTGCTTTCCCAGTTCCCGGATTATTTTTCCGCGCTTACTGCCTTTGAACAGAAAAAAGCAGAGGCTGGACTTTGCATGAATGCAGAAAGTCTTGAAAAAGTCATTTCCCAGTGTCAGAATTTTCCTTCCGACGCAAAGAACCATTTTCTGACTGCCAGTTTTGAAGAACGACTCGCAGGCTGCTCATTTCTCACCTCTAATCAAAAGATTTCTTACGAGATTCAGCAGCAAAAACTTCTCGCCGACGCTGTCTTTCCTGCTTACGAGCAGCTTGCCTCTGATCTTGGTGACCTTCGTGGCTATTGTCCGGAAGAACCCCTGGGACTGGCTCACGTTCCAAACGGCACTTCCTATTTTCGATGGCTTTTAACCTATGAAACCGGCACCAACCGGACGGTTGCCGAAATCCAGAATCTTCTGGATGACCAGATTGCTTCCGACTATGAGACGATCCTTCAGGCAGTTCAAAATGGCGTGGATCTGCTTCATCCGGTATCTGAAACCCTTTTACCGGATACTGAACCAGAACAAATGCTCCTTTATCTGTCCGAAGAGATTCAGAAGGACTTCCCAACCGTACTGGACATTACCTGGCAGATCAAAAATGTGCCGGATGCCCTGACTTCCACATTAAGTCCCGCCTTTTTCCTGACACCTCCTTTAGATATTCCCCAGGAGAATACAATCTATATCAATCCATCCTATGAGCCGGATGAAAAGGAGCTGCTCACCACACTGGCCCATGAAGGGTATCCGGGCCATCTTTATCAAAACACTTTTGAAGCTCTGCTGGACCCGATCCGCAGTCTTCTCTATATCGGTGGTTATACGGAAGGATGGGGGCTGTACAGTGAACTTTATGCCTATGATTTTCTTGGATATGAAACAGAAACAGCATCCGCTCTCCGGGCTCTCTCTTCCCTTAACTATGCCATCTGCTCTGTCCTGGACCTGAAAGTGCACATGGACGGATGGAAAGAAGAAGACTGTGCAGAATATCTGAAAGCTTTTGGGATTTCCAAGGCAGAACAGATCCATTCCCTTTATCTTACCCTGCTGGAAGAACCCGCCAATTACCTCAAGTATTATCTTGGATACTTGGAAATCTGCAAACTGAAAGAGAGTGCTTTCACACTCTCTCCTGATCTTTCACTTATGGGATTTCACCGCTGGTTCCTGGAATATGGTCCGGCTCCTTTTTTCATGCTGCAGGAAAATCTGGAATCAGAACTCCTTAAAGTATCCTCTCAGCTTCTCCAGTGCCCGCGTCAGAATATCCAGTTCCTCGCCCTGGAACCCATCCATGACCGTCTGCACCATCCGCCGGTGGAACTCTGCATGCTTCTCGTAAGCTGATCTTCCTTTGTCTGTCAGGGAGATCAGCACCACCCGCTTGTCCTCGGCGCTTCTGACTCTGGTCACATACCCTTTTTTCACCAGATTGTTGATGGCCGTTGTCAATGTTCCCATGGTAACTGCCATGGTCTTCGCCACTGTTCCCATATTTTTCGGATCTTTGATTCCAATGGCATCTATAATATGCATATCGTTAATGGAAATCTCCTTAAAGCTTCCTGTAATCAATGCTTTTTGTTCCACGTCCAGAATTTCGTTGAACAGCATCACCAGCAAATTGTTAAAGACTTCCTCCTGATTCACGTTTCCACCCTCCATGTGCCCTTTATGATTTTCAGTATAACACACGAAAATGAAAATCGTCTATTATTTTACGGCAAAAATCTGATCCAGTTCTTTCACTTCACCGGTTTTCAGAATCTCTACATCTTTTGCTTCTGTTGCCACAACAACGACGGTAACATCATAACCTGCTTTTTCCAGAGCTTCCTTGTCAAACTCCAACAGTTTTTCACCCTTTTTTACCTTGTCACCGGTCTGTTTCAGCGGAGTGAAATGAAGTCCCTGAAGCTCTACCGTATTCACACCCACGTGAATGAGAATCTCATTTCCCAGACTGCTCTTTAAGCCAATGGCATGTTTGGTATCAAAGAACAGGGTAATCTCACCATCAAAGGGCGCTACCACTTCCCCTTTTTCCGGAATGATTCCCACACCTTTTCCCAGCATTCCTGCTGCAAATACATCGTCTTTGATCTCGGTATAGGAAATGGAAGTACCTGCTGCCGGTGCACAGATGATTTCATCTTTCTGTCCCTGCAACGTCTCTTTTTCTTCTGATACTTCTTCTACCAGTTTTTCAGAAGGAGTGGCTTCCTGCACCGGATCTTTGTATCCGAACATCCAGGTCAGGGCAAATGCCACACCTGCGGAAATAAGGAACATAATAATGTAGTTAATCGGATCATTCAGGCAGAGCAGAAGTCCGAAGATACCAGTCACTCCGGTACCGGTTGCACCCAGTCCTACAATAGACGCATACAGTGCTCCGCAGGCACCACCTACCGCACCGCAGATGAACGGACGGAAGAACCGCAGATTGACACCGAAAATCGCAGGTTCCGTAATTCCCATAAAACAGGACATGGCGGACGGAACTGCCATGGATTTGGTCTTCTGATTTTTGGTTTTCAGGGCAACGGCCAGTGCTGCTGCGCCCTGAGCGATGTTTGCTGCAGATGCCAGCGGAAGCCAGTAAGTCTTACCGTAAAGTCCCAGCTGCGCCACATCAATGACCGTATACATATGATGAACACCTGCTACTACCGTTGCAGAGTAAAGACCACCCATAATAAAGCTTCCGATACCGAACGGAAGGGTGATTAACTGCTGTACGCCTCCGATGATGGCATTTTCAATGGTGACAAAGACCGGGCCGATGATAGAGTAGGTAAGATAACCAGTTACAAAGACGCTGACCAGTGGAGTGACGAACAGGTCGAACATAGCCGGTACAATCTTGTGAAGCCGTTTTTCAATAAAGCACATCACAAAGACTGCAATGATAACCGGGATTACATGACCCTGATAACCTACCATGTCAATCTTATAAAGACCGAACCATACGCTCTGGGTCTGCTTTACACCCTCCGTTGCCACGGTCCAGGCATTCTGCAGGTTCGGATGGATCATCAACATGCCGATGACTGCTCCCAAATACTGATTGCCGCCAAATACTTTCGCTGCGCTGAACGCAATCAGAATGGGAAGGAAGGTGTAAGCCGTATTTCCAAACAGATTGGCAAACACAAAAATAGACCCGGAAGTATCAATGTTCAGAAAACCGTTGTTTACCATGAAATTTAATGCTTCCATGATACCCATAAGGAATCCGCTGGCTACAATGGCCGGAATGATCGACACAAAAATATCCCCCAGTGTCTTAATGGCCTGCTTATACCAAGGCTGTTTTGCTGTTGCAGCCGCTTTAGCTTCTTCGGTACTGGCTCCGGTCAAACCGGAAATCTTCAGAAATTCATCATAGACTTTATTTACCACACCGGTTCCTAAGATAATCTGAATCTGTCCGGATGCGCTGAATACTCCTTTGACACCGTCAATTTCTTCCACCTGTTTTTCATCACATTTATCATTGTCTGCCAATACCAAACGCAGTCTGGTAGAACAATGGGCTACAGAGATAATGTTCTCTTTTTTACCCACTTTTTCATAGATTTCTTCTGCAGTCTTTCTGTAATCCATGCTCACTTTTCCTTTCCCCTTCTGTTATCAATCTTTATTACACTTTGTATCGATAAAATCCTGTCAGCCCTTCCCCGCTTACTTTTACGGTGTACTGATCTTTTTCAGGATAACATCTCGTGGAAAATACGTCTTTTCCATCATTCATAAATACTTCCACACAGGACGCATCCACAACCACACGGATGTCCGTGCATTTCTGCATTTCTCTCGCCCGTAAGCCTCTGCCGCATCCCAGCTTCTCATTGAGAAATTCCATTCTGAATACGTATTCTTCAGGACTCCACGAAAGCTTCAGTCCATCTGCAATGAGGACCTCCCATTTCTGATTGGCATTCTTCAAATCCAGTTCGTAGCAGATATCGGTAGTTCCTGCATATTGTCCTTTCAGTGGAACTTCTTCGTTCCACCACTGAACAAGCTCCCGTACCGGATTCTGACATACAATACCGTCTTTTAAGCTTACCTCTCTGGCCAGAGTCAGGCAGTGCTGCCATCCATCCTCAACGGTCTGGTTAGTATATTCATCGGTAGAATCTGCCATACCCATCCAGCCAAGAAGAATTCTCCTGCCATCCTCCAGGAGAAAGGTCTGCGGTGCGTAGAAATCAAATCCGCCGTCCAGTTCCCGGAAGCCTTCCGCTACACCGTCTGTCCGAAAATCTCCTTTAATAACAGTAGTCACGGTCTGATACTTATTGGCGTATTTGTATCCATCCTGCTCCACTCCCTGAGGAGAGATACAGAGAATGGAATGCCCGTCCAGTTCATAGAGATCCGGACACTCCCACATAAATCCGAATGTCTCCTCCGACTCCAGTCTGTGAATGCAGCTCCAATGACGTTTGTCCTCTGATGAGAAGACCAGCACCACGCCTTTATCCGCTTTGGTTCTCGCGCCCTGAACCATGTAGTAAGTTCCATCCTGTTTCCATACTTTTGGATCTCGCACATGACAGGTCAGATCCCATGGATAATCCTTGTTGGTCATGAGCAGTTCCTTGGATTCAATCTGCCCACCATTACTGCTCACTGCCAGAATCGTATTAGATTCCCTTCCGTTGGTAATGTAGTTATAATCACCCGATTGCTTTACATTGCCGGTATAAAATAAATACATCTTTCCGTCTTCCACCAGTGCAGATCCTGAATAGGCACCATGACAATCATATGGCTGATCCGGCAGCATAGGCACTCCGGTGAATTCCCAGTGAAGCAGGTCTTTGCTCTCACAGTGGCCCCAGAATTTTAATCCACCTTCTGGTTCAAACGGGGACATCTGGAAAAATGCGTGATACGTATCTCCTATCTGGCAGAGTCCGTTGGGATCGTTAAGCCAGCCCACCGGCGTTGCCGCATGGAGCAGCGGAATCCATCGTTCCGGCTTTTTATGTCCTTGGATTTCTTTTGTTACCAGTTTTTCAAGTGTTCGATGTAATGCGTTCATTTCTCGTTCTCCTTTCTTCCGACTCTATCCGAGCTTTCCCTGCAGATCAGTTCTGCATGAAGCGGGTGGTCCAGTTTTTTTGTCTCCTCCGGATGCTCCAAACGCTCCAAAAGTCGTGTCACTGCCAGCTCTGCCATTTTCTGATTAGGCTGTGCAATACTGGACAGCTTCGGATACAGATATTCACACATATAGGTGTTATCGAATCCCACAACTCCCGCCTCTTCCGGAATACGTATTCTCATCTGCTCCAAAAGTCCCAGCACCTGCACGGCTCTGCGGTCATTATAAGCAAAGATTCCTGTGGGTCCTTGATGTTTGCTGAAATGTCTTTCCAATGCGTCCCGAACCTGCTCCGTATCCTTTGCGGTAATCACGGTTAGATGCGTAGATACGCCCTTTCGTAGTTCTTTAAGAATCTGCTCAAATCCTATATATTTTTCATCTGCTGTATTTCCCAAAAACAGAAACTCTTCATATCCCTGCTCACACAGATGTCTGGCCGCCTGAGCACCGGCCTCTGCGTGGTCCACATAAAAAGAATCCATTCCCGATGCCTTTCTTGTAATAACCACCGCCGGAATCTCAAGCTTTGCTACTTGTTCCTTCCACTGAGCAGATTCCGCTTCCACCGGAACCACAATCAGTCCGTCCACCCGGTAGCGCCGCACCACATCCAGACATTCCTTCTCATGATCCCGATCATAACCAGAATTAAAAAGAATCATACTATACCCAGCCTGTCCTGCTGCCTGCTCAATATGTTTGACCAGATCTGCAAAAAATGCATTTCCAATATCTGTAACTACCACACCGATCAAATGGGTCTTACTTCCCACCAGGCTCTGGGCCATAACGTTTGGTTGAAACTCATGTTCCCTGGCACATGCCAGCACCCTTTCCCGGATCTCCGGATTTACTGCTTTATTACCATTCAATACACGGGATACGGTAGGCTGTGATACCCCCGTCAGTCTCGCTATTTCTGCCATTGTAATCATATGTCTCTCCTGTTCGTGAATACGTATTCACAAGTTCTGACATCAGAATACCATGTCCTCATTTTCCCGTCAATTGGAACATATTTATAATTTTCAGCTTTGATTTTTGTGCAGATTACATGAGATGCGCCAACACCACACTGGCTGCGATACCAGCCGCTGTGGCAAATAATGCACCGGCCAGCGTCCAGCGGGTTTTTGACACCTTTGCGGTGAGAAAATAGATACTCATGGTATAGAAGACCGTTTCCGTACAGCCCATCATAATGGACGCTGTCATACCGATCAGAGAATCTGTTCCGTATTCTTTATAGAGATCCAATACAAGGGAAATGGCTGCGGAAGAAGAAAAGAGACGGATCAGTGCCAGCGGAACCAGCTGCTCCGGCACATGAATCCATCCTGCGGGCACTGACAAAACCTCCGCTGCCAGATCAAGAAATCCGGACGCCCGCAGCATGCCCACTGCTACCATAAGCCCCACCAGTGTCGGCAGAATCTTTATAACGGTTTTTCCTCCTTCGGAAGCGCCCTTTACAAATACATCATAGACTGGCAGATTCTTCGCAATCCCACAAGACACCACATAGAAAATTAACATGGGGATGAGAAAATCCGAAAGATAAGAAAGCAGATGCATAAAGGTTCCCCTGTTCTTTTTTATCAGTATATTCCTCTCTTTTTCCTTCTATTCAAAGGAAATATCCAGATGCTCCACGGAAGTTGAAAATACAATCAACGTTTTGGTATGGCCAAATTGCTGCAATTCATTGATAAAATGATCCAACTCCACGGTGGACTGGTAGGCTACTTCAATGAGCATGGAATAATCCCCGGTCACGCAGTTACATTCAAGACATTGGGAATGGACTGCATAAACGGATAAAACTCCTTTTTCTGATAAGGCTCCACACTTAAATTAATAAATACCTTGATGCCATATCCAAATGCTTCATAGTTGACCTGGGCGTGAAATCCTTTTAAAATACCTTCCTTTTCCAGACGGCTGATCCGCGCCGACACGGCAGGAGAAGACAGATAGACCTCTTTTGCAATCTCCTTTACTCAGAAAGCAGCAGATATTGCAAAAACAGCGTTAAAGACCAATCGAACTGTCCGTGAACTCGTTCTGGAGCAGAAATTAATGACCGCCTCCGAACTAAATCATGTATTGGATCCCTATGCCATGACGGAAATCAGTGACTCCATGAAAAAGCCCATGTAAAACGTCCTTCTTGTCTTGTGGTTTTCTCTGTGTTAAACTGGAATTATCGTTTTTATATAGTTTTTAGTTACGTGGAGGAAGAATGAAATGCTGTCATTTGCCAATGACTATCAGGAAGGCGCTCATGAGAAGATTTTGCAGCGTCTGATCGAAACTAATCTGGAGCCGGTTTCCGGATATGGAACGGACCCTTACTGTGAACATGCAAAAGAAAAAATCCGCAGAGCCTGCGAATGCCCGGAAGCCGATATCTGGTTTCTGACCGGCGGGACACAAACCAATCAAGTAGTAATCGATGCCATGCTGGCTCCTTATGAAGGAGTGGTTGCTGCCGAGACTGCTCATGTAGCTGCCCATGAAGCCGGCGCCATCGAATACAGCGGACATAAAGTACTGACCATCCCTCAGCATGAAGGAAAAATTCTGGCAGAAGAACTGGAAACATTTCTCCGGAAGTTCTGGGATGATGAAAATCATGAGCATATGGTATTTCCAGGCATGGTCTATATTTCCCATCCTACCGAATACGGTACCCTTTATACAAAAAATGAACTGGAAAACCTCTCCGCCATCTGCGAGGCTTACCAGATTCCTCTTTATATGGACGGCGCAAGACTTGGATATGGTCTCATGAGCAGCAACACCGATGTGACCCTGTCCGTCATTGCCCGCTGCTGCGACGCTTTTTATATCGGTGGAACCAAAGTAGGTGCTCTCTGCGGTGAAGCCGTGGTATTTCCAAAGAATAACACTCCGAAACACTTTCTGACCCGCATCAAACAGCATGGCGCGCTGTTGGCCAAAGGCCGTCTTCTGGGTATTCAGTTTGATACCCTTTTTACGGATGATCTGTATTTTGTGCTGAGTCGCCATGCCATTGATATGGCAGAACATTTAAAAGAAGGCCTCCTTGAAAAAGGAATTTCCTTCTATCTGGAGTCTCCTACGAACCAGCAATTTCTTCTGCTCACCGATGAGCAGGCTGAACGACTGAAACACGAAGTCAGTTATTCCTTCTGGGAGAAGCCTGATGAAGATCATACCGTCATCCGCCTTGCCACCAGCTGGGCCACCACGAAAGAGCAGGTGGATGAACTGATTGAGGTAATCTGCAATCTTTTATAAAAAAATCAGGCAGAAATGATTTTTTCATTTCTGCCTGTCTTTTTATACGGTTACTGTGAGTACATGTTCTCCATGCTCTGCTTTTCCATTTTTAGAAAGAGTCACCTCTTTATATCCATCCGTGTTGGTTACTACCACAGCGGTTGTCACCGGATAGCCTTCCTTTTGGATCAGATCCATATTAAATTCTACTAAGAGATCTCCTGCTTTGACATGATCTCCTGCCTTTACTTTGACATCGAAGCCTTTTCCGTTCAGTTTTACCGTATCCATACCAATGTGGATCAATAATTCCACACCATCTTCTCCTAAAAGTCCAATGGCATGCAGGGTATCAAATACCGTCGTTACCTCGCCATTTACCGGAGCATAAGCTTTTCCCTCTTCCGGCTCCACACCGAAGCCTTTTCCCAGCATTTCAGAAGAAAATACTGCATCAGGTACTTCAGAGAGGGGAATCACCTTTCCCGTAATAGGAGTTGCAATTTCCTGATTCTTTCCGGACGCGGAAGGTTCTGTCTCTGCTGCTGATTCTTTTACTGCCGTCTCTTCTGCCTTCTCCTGCCCCAGAAAGTCTTCTGTTTTAATTGCATCTGCTTCCGGTGTCAGAAGAAATGCCTCCAGATTTGTTTTCAGAACCGCTACCTGCGGTCCATAAATGACCTGAATTCCTTTTCCTTTCAGAATTACACCTCTGGAGCCGCTCTGTTTTAACAGCGGCTGGCATACCCTTTCCGGATCCACGATGGTACAGCGCAGCCTGGTTGCACAACAGTCTACTTCTGCAATATTTGCTTTTCCTCCAAGTCCGGCCACAATAAGGGCTGATGTCTCCCCACCTTTTACACCAGAATTTTTTGCTGCTTTATAATCTGCCTTGGTATACAGCTTTGTCTCTGTATCATCTTCTCTTCCTGGTGTTTTCAGATTGAATTTCACAATCAGGAACCGGAAAATAAAATAATAAAGCAGGAAATAAATGATTCCCACCGGAATCACACGCATCCAGCTTGTCTTTGCATTTCCCTGCATAATACCAAACAGGAAGAAATCAAGAAGTCCGCCGGAAAATGTAAGTCCCACGGCAATATTTAACATATGGGCAATCATATAAGCGGCACCTGCCAGAATGACCTGAACGGCAAACAGCATCGGTGCAACAAACAGGAAGGAAAACTCCAGCGGCTCCGTAATTCCCGTTGCCATACAAGCCAGTGCTGCAGAAAGTAAAAGACCGCCTGCCTGTTTTTTCTTTTCCGGTTTTGCAGTCTGATACATGGCCAGCGCCGCACCCGGAAGACCGAAAATCATAAAAATAAACTCTCCGGAGAAATACCGGCACGCATCCGCGCTGAAATGTGTGGTAGAAGGATCTGCCAGCTGTGCAAAGAAAATGTTCTGACCGCCCTCGATCATCTTGCCCGCCACTTCCATGGATCCGCCCACTCCTGTCTGCCAGAAAGGAAGATAAAATACATGATGGAGTCCGAAAGGAATCAATGCTCTTTTAATAATACCAAAGATCAGAGTTCCGAAATATCCGGTACCCGTTACCAATCCGCCAAGAGCGTAGATTCCGGTCTGTACCGTCGGCCATACAAAGAACATTAAAATTCCCACAAACGTATAGACCACGGTGCTGATAATCGGTACAAATCGGCTGCCGCTGAAAAAGGCAAGGGCACTTGGAAGTTCAATGGTATGGAAACGATTGTGAAGCACTGCCACACCAAGGCCTACTAAAATTCCTCCAAAAACACCCATCTGCAGTGTCTGGATACCTACAGAGCTTGCAATGGTTCCGGAGAGTACCTCTTCTGCAATACTTCCATCTTCCAGAATTTTTCCGGTATTAAGAAGCATGGCATTGATGGAAGCATTCATTGCAAAATATGCAATAACCGCAGATAATGCCGCTACTTCCTTTTCCCTGGATGCCATACCAATGGCACAGCCAACTGCAAAGATTAACGGAAGGTTATCAAATAATGCACTTCCCGCTTTGCTTAAGACCAGAAGAAACATATTTAAAAATGTTCCCTCTCCCAAAATTGCCTGTAATCCATAAGTTTCAATCATAGTCGCATTGGTAAAGGAACTTCCGATACCAAGCAGGAGACCTGCCACCGGCAGAACTGCAATGGGCAGCATAAAGGAGCGCCCTACCTTCTGTAACACACCAAAAATCTGATCTTTCATCTTATCCTCTCTCCCTATTCGTTTTTCATAGTAATCCGTTTAATATGCACGGTTAAATACACAACTTCCTCTTCACTGATTTCTATCCCATAAGCTTCCTCTATGTGCTGCTTTATTTTCTTCGCACATTCATAGCTTTCTTTATACTGGTCCCGGATCATGGATCGGAAAAGAAAATCTCCTTCTTCCGGAATCTGCTTTGCCTGCAGCACCCGGGCCGCGAAGAATTTCAGATGAGTGATAAACCGCTCATAATGAATCGAAGCTTTATCAATCTGAATTTCAAATTCCAACTCCAGGATAGCCACAATGTCATCGATAAGCTTTGGAATATCAAATGTCACATCCATTTTGGTATCATACTCCGATGTAATAAAATGAAGAGCAATAAATGCTGCCTCATCCACCGGAAGGGTAATCCCCAGAATATTTTTCAAAATGCTCAGGCTCTGCACACCCACCGAAAACTCTGACGGATAATATTGTTTGATCTCCCACATCAGCGGATTGGTAAATGCAATCTGGTTTTTCTGCCGTTCGATGGCTCCGTTAATATGATCAATGAGGGAAAGATAAATGGTATCTTTTAGTTTCTCTCCCAACATGGACTTTGCATAATCAATGATCCGGTCTGCTGCCGTGATATGCTCAATTGGAATATCCTGTATCATATCCACCAGCTTCTGATTTTCTCCTTCGGAACTAAGACGGAACACTTTCTCAATCTTTCCCACATCGATTTCCATGCCGGATTTCTTTCCAAATCCAAGCCCCCGGCCCATAACGATGATCTCTCGTCCCTGCATATCCTCCGATGTCACAATATTATTGTTCACCAGTTTGGTAATTTTCATCACATTCCCCCTGAAATTAAAAAAACCAACTAAAGAAAGAACGCTTCCGCTCTCTCTTCGTTGGTTTAGCCTGCATTACCAGTAACAATCCGTCTTTATTTTCTTTGCTTTACAAAGCATATCAAAGATAGTTTTTTCTGTCAATCAACAGATTTCACAAAAAGTTGCAGCCATTTTTATGCAAGATTTCTTCGCGTCTTCCATTTACAGAACAGAACCCCTGCTCCCGTGCTGATAAGTGTCGCCAGAATTGCCGGTCCCACCACCGCGGCCGGATGAACACTGCCATACTGGCTCCGATAAGCAATCATATTGACCGGAATCAGCTGCAGGGACGAAATATTAAATACCAGAAAGATACACATCTCCTGGCTGGCGGTGCCTTCCGGGACTGCCCCCGGAAGATGTTTTTTTCTCCGGTCCCCTTCCAGCTGCGATAGCTCCTCCATAGCCTTTAATCCCGCCGGCGTGGCCGCCCAGCCAAGTCCCAGTACATTGGCAATACAGTTCGTGGAGATGGCATCCATGGCCGGATGACCTTCAGGAATTCCCGGAAACAGCCAGTGAAGAAACGGTCTCATTTTCATTGTCAGTCCATGGATCAGTCCCGCCTCGCTTCCAATCTCCATCAGTCCCATCCAGAAGGACAGAATCCCCAGCATGGTAATACAAAGCATGACCGCCTCCTTTGAAGAATCAATGGCTGCCTGAGTCACCTGCGGCATCGTCCCATGAAGCGCCCCATAGACCACCGCTGCCAGCATCATACCTGCCCAAAGTAAATTCATAAAAAACTCCCGCAGCTGTTTTCTATACAATCTACGGGATAATCCACTTCATTATTCATTTTATCTGGATCTTTTCCACATTCTGCACCGTCAGAATGTCGTTTTCCACCTTGAACTTTACATCATATCCAGCAAAGGAGACTCCATAGATCCGGTCCGGATCCTGCACATAGGCAGGTCTTGGATCCTGGGCCAGCACACCGATTACCGTTTCCCGTTTTTCTTCCGGATAGATCTGAAGCAGTTCTTCCGGGAAATGCACTTCCAGCTCATGGACTCTCGTCTCTTTTGTATATCCTTCCGAAGCTTCCGGATGACAGTCCGATAGCGGAATATAAGGCTTAATATCATAGATCGGCGTTCCGTCCATCAGATCCGCCCCCTCTACCGTCAGCACAGGCCCTCTCTTTTCATCCAGCTCCACTTTGGTCAGCCGCACACAGGAAAGGCCGATATCATTGGGGCGAAAGGGAGATCTGGTTGCAAACACACCTTTTCTCACCTTTCCGCCTAATCTTGGCGGCTTTACCGTCGCCGACCAGTGCTCTTTCCTGGACTCGGAAAATTTCCACAACAGCCAGATATGGGTAAATTCATCGATTCCTTTTACAATCTCCGGATTCCGGTATTCCGCCTCAAATACAATCTGTCCGACCAGTCCCTTTACAAGACCGCTCTGCCGGGGAATGCCAAATTTGTCCGGAAAATCCGTATGAATATGAGCTATGATCTTCATGCTGTCTGCTCCTTTAACTTTTTAAACCAGACCACTGCCAGCATGGTAAAGAAGCACGCACATCCTCCTACCACATTGGAAATGGGTTCTGCGATAAAGACACCCTTCAGCCCCAAAGCCGGAATAAGCGGAAGCAGGATCGTCAGCGGCACCACAATGACCACCTTTCGAAAAATAGAAAAGGTAATGGCATATCTGGCCTCTCCCAGTGCCTGGAAGGTGCTCTGTCCTGCAAACTGCAGCGCCATAAAACAAAATCCAAAGAAATAAAGGTGCATGGACGGAACAGCTGCTGCCACCAGATCCGGTTCCGCGTTAAACATAGAGATAAACACTTCCGGAAATGCCAGAGTCAACACCCATACAATACAGGTATAAACAATGCAGACCACCGTCATAAAACGGATACCCCGTTTCACTCTGGCCTTTAATCCCGCGCCATAATTAAAGCTGATCACCGGCTGTGCTCCACTGGTAATTCCATGAACCACCATGGTTGCCACATCCCTGACAGAAGTAAGCACCGTCATAACCCCCACATACAAATCTCCGCCATAGACCTGCAGCTGACGGTTACATACCACCTGCACCAGGCTATTAGTAAAGTTTACAATAAAATTAGCCATTCCAAGCGTCACAATCTGTCGCACCAGATTCCAGTCCGGCATCTGCCACCGAAGGGACAGGCGAAGCATAGGCTTTTTACCCATAAGAAACAGCACTACCCAGATAGCAGATGCCAGCTGGGAAAGTACCGTTGCAGCTGCTGCACCCTGCACTCCTAAATGAAACACAAAGATAAACAATGGATCCAGCACAATATTAATGACTGCACCCAGACCCACGGTAATCATTCCTATGGTTCCGAATCCCTGGGCATTGACAAAGGGATTCATGCCCAGGCCAATCATAACGAACAGATTGCCGATAAAATAAATCTTCAGATAAGCGCTTGCATACGGATAGGTCACATCGCTGGCACCCAGCCCATACAAAAGCGGCCGTTCTATCAGAAATCCCACAATGGTCAGTAAGATTCCGGTAATGACCAGCATCCAGAACGCATCCTGCATGATCCGCCGGGCTTTCTCGTAGTCTTTCTTACCTCTGGCCATAGAGCAAAGCGGTGCGCCGCCCATTCCATAGAGACTTGCAAAAGCCGTAATCATACTGATAACCGGAAAGGTAATGCCAACTCCGGTCAGTGCCAGGGAGCTGGCTCCCGGAATGTGTCCGATATACATCCGGTCTACCAGATTGTACAAAAGGTTCAGCACCTGCGCCACAGTCATGGGAACTGCCATATTGATAATATTCCTTTCTACACTTCCCGTACCAAAATCATGTTTTTGTTCTGTCACTCATTTCGCCTTCTTTACATTCAATATCCATACACTTCGTAAATTTCATCCGTATATTTTCCCGGCTCTTTATAAATAATCAACGGCTTTTCCACCGTGATTCTTGATTTTCCACCTTTAATTGCTTCTATAAGCACCATATTGGGTTCCCGGTCAACAAATGGATATGCAAGCCGCATCCGTTTCGGTTCCAGTCCGCAGCCGCACAATTCCGTCATAATCTCCGCCAGCCGGAAGGGCCGGTGTACCATATAAAATCTTCCACCGGGCATCAGAAGTCCTGCTGCCTGGCTTACCACATCATGAAGGGTACATAAAACCTCATGGCGGGCAATGGCCTTTGGCTGATCCGGATTCTGCAGTCCGTGATGCTCCGTCATGTAGGGCGGATTACTGGTCACTACATGACAGGAGGCTGCTCCAAAGATCTGAACCGCCTCCTTAATGTCTCCATCCACTATATGTACCCTATCCTGCAGTTCATTGAAGAGCACGCTTCTTCTCGCCATATCAGCGCTCTCCGGCTGGATCTCCAATCCGGTAAAGGAAGCTCCCTTTGTCCTTGCTTCCAGCAGGATCGGAATGATTCCCGTTCCGGTTCCCAGATCCACGACCCGTTCTCCCGGCTTTACTTTTGCAAATCCGGAGAGCAGCACCGCATCCATTCCAAAACAAAAACGGCCCGGATCCTGAATGATCCGATAACCGTTTCTTTGGAGATCATCCAGACGCTCTCCTGGTTTTAATTCTATTTCCATAGAGTTCCTCCGTGATTCCTCTTTATTTCAAAAATCCCTTCGATTCCAGATACTCCAGTGATCTTAACTGTTTCTCCCAACCGGTCATTTCAAGAAGCACCGATGCCCCTACCTGATACTCCTCCATCAGGTTAAAAAAACGATTCCAGTTAATTATACCATCTCCCAGTGGAAGATGCATATCTTTTACTAAATCATTATCATTAATGTGCATGTGACGAATATATGGAGCAGTCTCCTGAAACCAGATTTCCGGAGAATCTTCCTGCCCAAATACCGCTGCATGGGCATAGTCAAAACAGATTCCAAACCGGTCACTGTTCCGCATTGCTTTTGTCAGCTGGACTAATTCCCTACTGTTCCAGTCAAACATATTTTCCATATAGACAGACTGATTCTTATATTCCTCCAGTATGTCTGTCCAGAATTCCACATTGGCTTCCAGCCAGCTTTCCCGGTATTTTTCGTCATTAAAACTGGCAAGCAGTCCTGTATGAAATACCACCCCACGGACACCCATCTCCTGAGCGATCTCCATGGACTGCCGAACCCGGAATCTGGATACCTTCCTGATCAGTGAATCCTCACTATGCACACTGATGTCAATAAATGCTCCATGAAGTGTATCATTGGAACAGTCCCGCCCCAGGCTCTTATAAAAAATCAGCTTACGTCTGCATTCCGCTCTGTCATCCAGGTATCCGGGCAGCATAAAATCATTATATTCAAATACAGCTCCGTACTTCTCTGCGAGATCCAGGCTCCGTCTGATGTTGGAGCTGTCCGGTATGATCTCATACAGTCTTTTTTTATCTGTCATTTTCAATCTCATCTACGAGCGCACTGTATACTTTCAGAAGATTTTCATTCTCCTTACGAAGATTTCTGCACAGGTTCGCTGAGATAACCATCAGCAAACGGCAGCCTGCCTGCGGATGTTTCTCACAAAATGCCCGGAAATCTTCGCTTGAAAGCACTGCAGTCCGACAATCTGTAGTTGCAAGTACGGTAGCTGAACGACGGTCACGGTCTATCATGGCAATCTCACCGAAGACACAGTGCATACTGTCGTTCAGCTTCGCACAGACGTATTCCTCTCCATAGAGAGTGGTCTTCAGAACATCCACCTGTCCTTCCAGAAGAAGGTACATGCAGTCTCCCTCTTCATTTTCATTAATAATCCGGCTTCCTTCCGGAAAATCTTCTCTCTTCAAAAGAAGCAGAAGATCCTCCATATCCGCATCTGTTATCTGTGCAAGCATCGGAAACTGTTTTAATTCTTCAATTAATTTTTCTTTTTCCTTCATCAGATCTCATCTCCCAGTACCACCAGTCCGGTATACTCCTTTAAAATGTAATCATCCGGTGGATTTAAAAATGGTGCATTCCTTTCCATTGATTTTACATCCTTCAGGCGCTGGACGATCTGTGTGTAGTCGGTGGATTTCTGTGCTTCGGCCAGTACCGAATGTTTTAACTCATACTCCGCACCCATATTTTCCAGAACTCCAAGTACCATAATATGCCCGTGTTCTTTATAATATCTGGATACTTCCGCAAATGTTTTTCCATGCCACGACTCATCCAGATCGAAAATCTGGACACTGATGCCATCTCCATTATCAAATAAAGAAGATAATACCTTTGCCATTCCATTATAAAGAGTGGCCGTCGAAAGAATATACCTGGTATATTCTTCGGAATAAATTACTTCATCACACTTATTGGATTCCAGGTAGTTCTTATATTTCTTTGTCTGCACCTGGGCACAGATATGTATTTTCGGATTCATGCCTTTTAACATCAGCATGGCTGCAAACACTCTGGAATCAATAAGTTCCGGGGTCAGATCGTCATCTTCCTCCCCCAGAATAAGAGCCTTGGATGCATATTTTGCATTGGCTCTTTTTAAAACATCTTCTTCGGAAAAATCGCCATGTACATACTGAATTCCCCGAAGCTCTTCATCTGCCAGGAAAAAACGGATCTGCTCTTCGTCCCGGTTATTGATTAACACCATATCCGAGAGCTTAAGCTCTTTATTCTTTCGTTTAATATCCAGAATTAAACCCTTCTGATTATTTTTCCATCCACAGATAATAATATGATTTCTTAAACTCTGCAATTTCTTGAATCCTCTCACGGAATTTGCCCGGCGTTCAATCAGATACGAAGAAATATAACCGGTAACTGCAGATACACCAAACATGCTGATCAGCAATACAACAATTCCGAGTAACCGGCCGCCTACGGATTCCGGATAATGATCGGCATAATCCTGTCCGAACAGCGTTGCCGTATTCCACAGAAGCACATTGTAAAAGGCTGTTCCCTTTGGTCCGCCAAATTCCGCATACCAGTAGAACAGACAGCATATAAGGTAAAGTCCCAGGACACCCAGCGTCACCATCAAAGATGTCCTACTCAGAAACCGGCGGAAGATCTTTCCCGCCCAGTCTCTGACAGAATCACCGTTTTTTTTCATTTATCCTATACTCCCGTTACTGTGCGGACCATTTAATTATTATATTTTCCGTCACTGCCTTTGTAAAGTCATAATTCCAGCTGCCGGATGCGCTCGGCTGAAGGGTAGGCTTCGATGCCGTCTTTCCTTCTTTTACGGATTGTGTACAGAACACATCACCTGAAGGCGTTTTGAACGTAACCGTATATGTTTTTGTTTCTTTTTTCGTACTGCTGCTGGATGAAGACGTATTTTCAGAAGTATCTTCCGGAGATGTCTCTGTTACTTCTTCTGGTGCTTGTTCCTCCACCACTTTTTCTACCACCTCTTCCACCGGAATCTCCGGTTCTACAACAACTTCCTCTTCTTCAACTGCTTCTTCCGGTTCTTCCTCCGGCTCATCCTCTGGAGCTTCCAGCTTTGCAATCAGCTCATCACACTCTTCTTCTCTGATGGACAGCCCCGCACCAAGATGAATGCATTCTTTCAACATCTTTAACGTTTCCAAAGATAATTCGGAATAATCAATGTCATGACCTTCATCAATCATATACTCCGAAAGTATCGTATCTCCATGAATCAATACTTCTTTTCCTGGCTGCAGACTAACTTCTTTCTCACTGATAGATCCATCTGGGAAAATCAGTCTCGAACCAACTACGCCATGGAACACCTGCACCTTCGTATAAGAATCTCCATTTTCATCATAGGTAACTTCTACCCGAAATACGGTTCCACGCACCGCCATGGTGGAGTTCGGCACTGTTACCTCGTAACTAGAATCTTCGTTTAATTTTTGTGTTAAATAATTAACTACCGCTCCATCTTGCAGATGAATGGTTGTTCTACTTGTTTCTTTGGTTCCACTTGCCTCCAGTGTCAGTCTTGTTCCTGATTCCAACATGGCGTATTTATCATCATCCAGGTTCAATACCAGACTAGAATTTGCTTCTACGGAAAGTTTATCTCCATTTTCCAATTTCATGTCTGCATAGGCATCCAGTGTTCCCACACTTTCTCTTTCCACGGTTACGGTTCCATCCACAGACATGACTTTAATCATTCTGTAGCTTTCTTCTTTCGTACTTCCACAGCCAATAGAAAGGGCTGCTAAAATCAAAACTCCGATGACAACTTTACTGTATTTTTTCCAAGTATTCATTCTGATGTCTTCTCCCCTGATTATTCAAACGTGTAATAACCGCTTTGCGGTACATAGAACGTTATATTTTCAGAATAATTGCTGCTGTCACCCTGCACTTTGACTCCAGATCCCATGGTATATGATTGTTCACTTACCAAATAGAAGGATCCTTTTCCTGAAATTTTTGAGTGTGCAACTTTCCATTTTGCTTTAAGCGTTTCATCCATATCCGGCATCACAAATGAATGGCCACTTGAAAGTACTTCTCCTGTAGAAATTCTTTCCCATCCCACAAAAGTATAGCCATCTCGACTGGCTTCTCCTGATAGCGTTACCTTGCTATTATAATCTACCTGCTGGCTACCTGGAACTTTTGTACCTCCATTGCCATCGTACTTCACTTGATGGGAATTAATCTTCCACTGGGCAGTAAATGTCAGATCATACGCTGGAACTGTAAGTTCCCCTAAAGCCGGATATACTTCATTCCATTCTTTTGATTTCCATCCCTGGAACGTATAGCCTTCTTTTTTCGGCAGGCGGTTCCATTCATAATCGGATCCATATTCTGCAGTAGTTGTGTCCTCACTGGTTCCATCGACAAACGTAATCTTATGAGAAACGGGATTCCATTGAGCCGTAAATACCGTTTCTGCTTCCTTGATCGGATAAGAAAATCCAGCCTGGTAAATCTTCTGATCTTCGGAACTACACCAACCTGCAAAGGTGTATTTTCCCCTGATATCATCCAACCTAGGAAGTTCGATTGAGTCCCCTACAATCGCAGATCCGCTATCTGGAATCTTGATTCCTTCATCCATAATAACAGGATCCACCTCATAAGAATAGGCTCCTTCCCATACTGGTTGTACAACTAAGGATGTTCCCTCATCCGTATAAAAATCAATGTTCTTTTTTCTTAACTCTTCTAGTGTGTATTCCTTTCCATTCAGAAAATACTTCCATCCGACAAACTTATATTTATCTCGGTTTGCCTGAATAGTTTCATTTAAGACTTTATCCCATGTCTTTTCCTTTACACCCGGATAAATATTTTCTGAATAGGTGCAAGAATTGGCTTTTTCATTATTGAAAGTAAAGAATGTCTTAGTGTCTTGATATTGATCTTTATACGTTATATTCACGGTTCTGACAATATCACTATTCTTTATGGTAAGTACATTGCATTCCACATAATGGCTGCTACCATCCTCTGGCTTTATATACTTAATGGTCTTCTGCTCTAAAATATCCTTAAGCGTCTTCGAAAAAGTAGCTCCAGATTTTTGTTCGTAAAAAGTAAGGGAGTCCTCTATTGTTCCTACATACGCTTTTGTTTTAGAGTCGATACTTTCAAGGACATCTCCGCCACAGTCTCTCTCTATCGTATAATCGGACTGATTAGCTACCAATACTGCATGTTGATCATTCGTAGGTTTTAAACAGGAATCCAGTTTTAATTCTGCTTTATTTGCTTCTATTCCATATGTCTCATTGACATATACATTATAAATACATTCCCCGTAGGTATCTCCAAATTCCAGTGTAAAAGTCGTTCCAGCTTCAAAAGGTCCTTTGTCATTGATCATCCACTTGTTTGCAAAGGTAAACGACTTTATATCTGTTGTCTCACTGATATTCGGAAACTGATAGGTTACTTCTGTTTTTGATGGAGCTTCTTTCCCCTCCATAGGAATATATTCTTCACTATCTATCGCTGCGGATACCGTCTGCCGCCAGCCTGCTATAAATGTAAGCTCTTTTCCGATATCCTCTTCCTTAATTTTATAAGATTCTTCTTTTGAACTCTGAACTAACTCACCATCTTTATACCAACCAATAAATTCATAGCCGTTTCTAACCTCTTTATCTAAAATTACTGGAAACGATATGCTTCCACCTACTTTAAAGTTCTCTTTATCCTCTTTTGAAGTTGTTATTCCACCCTCAACACAATTATTATAATTCCAGATTACTTTCTTTACATAATTAACATCTGTAGCCGGTTCACTATTACTTTCATTCTGCCCCTGTACATCTGTCTCTGCTTCCAGTTCTTCTATCACATCCTCAGACGCTGGTTCTTCTTCCGTACCTTCCGAAACATCTGCCCCCACAGCTTCTGCTTCTTCCGCCAGTCCGATGATGGCCGGATTTACCGTCAGAATTCCTGCCATGCAGAAAATCGTCATCAGCTTTATCATTCTTTTTTTCATTTATCTACCCTCATTACGCCTTTTATTGTGCATAAATACCAACATATTTAGCTTAATATAGAACGCTTCTTTTCGCAATTAAAATAGATGATAAAAAGTCCTGATTTCTACAATACTTCCTCCACACTGTAAACACAGATTTCCTTCGCCTTACCTTTCAGCGGGATCATGCCTTTTTCCGTGACGCGGATACGGTCTTTCAGTGCTTCATAGACCTGCTCACTGATAAGAATTTCCCTTGCCATTGCCTTTCCTTCCAGCCGGGATGCTGTATTGACCGTATCTCCGATGGCCGTATAGTCCATCCGGAAATCACATCCCACGTTGCCAACGACGGCAGGACCGCAGCTGATACCGATTCCAAAATTAACTTTCTTATGAAAGCGCTTTTCCATCCGGTCTTCCAGATCCTGCGCTCCCGCTACGATGTCTCTTGCTGTACAGACTGCCCGGTAAATATAGTCGTCAAGATCGAAGGGGGCATTGAAGACCGCCATGGTGGCATCTCCGATAAATTTATCCAGTGTGCCGCCATTTTTGAAGATGGCATGGGTAGTCAGATTCAGATATTCATTCAGAATCTCCACCACCTCCTCTGGTTCCAGATTCTCTGAGAGGGAGGTAAATCCGCGGATATCCACGAACATGGCTGCAATCTCTCTCCGCTCGCCACCCAGACTGATCTGGAACTCACCGCCTTTGGACACCTCATCCACGATCTGGGGCGCCACATATTTTTTAAATGCACGCATAATCTCCCAGCGCTTTTTCTCCCCCACCAGATAACCGGATACCACATAAAATACATAGACTACACTCAGAATAAGAGGCAGATAGATAAGGGGCATCACATATCCGTTTCGATACAGCAGCGTTCCCACAGCAAATTCCGCCACCATAATCACGGTTGTCAGAATGCCGGCTGCCCAGATTTTGCTTTTCCAGATAAACCGGCTGCAAAGGCCTGCGACCAGTGCCATCAGTACTGCCAGCAGCCATTTGTTGACCGGAACTGCTGTCTTCTCCTTCAGCAGCGCATCTACAATGTTTGCATGGATTTCCACACCGTACATCTGGGTCTTCCGCTGTACTGCCACGTGGAAAGAATCCTGCATTCCCGGCGCATAAGCTCCGACGAAAACAATGCAGTCCTTAAAGACTCTCGGATCAATGGTTTCATTTAAGACATCGCACAGAGAGACGTTTTCATACTCTCCGCTCCGTCCGGAATAGTCAAATTCAAACTCATGGTTGGCATAGACTTTGGGCTGATAGCAGTCTTCTCCCATTTTTTCCATGTAAGCCGCATAGGTGGCATAAGCCAGACTGTAGATCTTTTCAGAACCCACATTCGCCCAGGCAATGGCCTGACGGATATATCCATCCTCATCCTGCACCGTATTGGCAAAGGCATCTCCGGTCACCTCACGAAGTGCCGGATAGGATTCCTCCATCATGGTAATATGAAGGGGATCCACATAGTAATCCCCATTTGCATCCTGCTTTGTGGTTGCCTGATAAACCAGGTTCGTGGCAGTAATGACATTTCCTGCCTGTCTGCAGGCTTCCGCAAACCGTTCATCTCCCTCCTTGTCCATCTCATTGATATACAGAATATCGAACGAGATGACGGCAGGCGCATTTTCCGGATCCTGGCTCAAAATTTCCACCAGCCGCGCCGGGATCTCCCTTGTCCAGGTATTATACTGCCCCAGCTCACTCAACGTCTTTTCATCAATCTTGATAATTTTTATTTTCGCATTCGTTCCCTCCGGCTGCTGCCACATCTGATCGGTCAGCGCACGGTTTGCCGCATACATAGGTTGAAACATGCAGCATAAAAAAGTAAGCAGCATGACAACTGCTATTCCAATGTCATACTGCTTCACATGTTTTTCCAGAAAATTTTTCATTGATCCCGCCGTCCTTTCAGATTACTCTTCCTCAAGAAGTGCCTGATAGATCTCCCGTTTACCGACTCCCCGGTCTTTTGCCACCTGCTTCATGGCATCCTTCCGGTTCATTCCCTGCTCTTCATATAGTTTCATATGATCACCAAGGGACATTTCCTTCCATGCATCCTGGGCTTCCTGCTCCATCTGCTGTCTGGAACAGCCTTCCAGTACAAGGACATATTCTCCTCTTGGTTCATTCTGTTCATAATAAGGAACAGCCTCCTTAAGCGTCGTCTCAAAGCCGGTCTCATGCTTTTTGGTCAGTTCCTTGCAGACAGTGATGTTCCGGTCTCCAAGCTCATTCAAAAGCTCCTGAAGTGTCTTCACAAGGCGGTGGGGAGCTTCATAGATGATACTGGTGCGGGTCTCTGTCTTCAGTTCTTCCAGAACAGCCCGGCGCTCCTTTTTATCGGTTGGTAAAAATGCTTCAAAGCAGAACCGTCTGGTAGGCCGTCCGGAGATGACCAGCGCTGTCACACAGGCACAGGCTCCCGGCACTGCCGTCACGGGCACTCCCGCATCCCGGCACATACGGACCAATTCTTCCCCCGGATCGGAGATCCCGGGCATTCCGGCATCTGTGATCAGGGCGATATTTTCCCCCTCCAGCAGACGCTTTACCAGATACTGGCCTTTATCGATCTTATTGAATTCATGGTAGCTGGTCATGGGCGTGTGGATATCAAAGTGATTCAGAAGCTTCACACTGTTCCGTGTATCCTCCGCTGCGATCACATCCACTTCTTTCAGAATCCGCACGGCCCGGAAGGTCATATCTTCCAGATTGCCGATCGGTGTGGCGCACAGATACAATGTCCCTTTACTGTTTGTCATGGGGTTTTGCTTTTCCTTCCTTGCGATCCAGTGCTTCCAGCTCCCTTAGTGCCTTATCATTCTTATCCTCCGCACCTTTATTCTTTCCGCTCTTCTCTTTTCTTCGGCGCGGTTTGAACCGGAGTTCTTCTACCGGATATTCCCGGATTTCTTTTTCTTCATTTGGCAGGGTAACAATGACTTTTACCAGCTGGCGAAGCACATTGACAGAGCTTACTTCCCCCTTGCTTCCGTCCTGGGCCGTTACATAATCCCCAATGCCCGGAAGGCGGCTGTTCAGATCCTCATAGGTCTCCTGCTCATGCTTCAGACAACACATGAGACGACCGCAGACACCGGAGATCTTGGTCGGGTTCAAAGACAGATTCTGCTCTTTCGCCATCTTGATGGATACCGGCAGGAACTCTGACTGATGGGTATGGCAGCATAACGGTCTTCCGCAGATACCGATGCCTCCCAGAATCTTGGTTTCATCCCGGACACCGATCTGGCGAAGCTCGATTCTGGTACGGAAAACAGCTGCCAGATCCTTTACCAGCTCACGGAAATCAATTCGTCCGTCTGCTGTAAAATAAAACAGCACTTTATTATTATCAAAAGTATATTCCACATCAATGAGCTTCATTTCCAGCTTGTGTTTACGGATCTTTTCCAGACAGATTTTGAAAGCTTCTTTTTCTTTCTCTTTATTCTCCTCTGCCTGTCTGGTATCCTGCTCCGTTGCCATCCGCATGACCGGTTTTAATGGCTGTATCACCTTGCTGTCGTCCACTTCTTTATTTCCAATCACTACATAACCGTATTCCAGCCCTCTGGCCGTCTCCACGATGACATAATCCCCCGTTTTCACTTTCAGTTTTCCCGGGGAAAAATAATAAATCTTTCCTGCATGCCGAAAACGCACACCGATTACTTTTACCATATCAGTTCTCCTTCATGGTCAGAAGCAGAAGCTCCATCACCATATCAAAATTCACGTTGGCATTGAGACGGATTTTTGCCTTCTCCAGTGCCTTCAGAATGCATTCCAGCCCTTCATAAGAGCTTTCCTTCGCCTTCTCACGGATCGCATTCATTTCCTCCGTAAAAATCAGGTTATCCGCGTCCTGGGTCGCCTTGAACATCAGGACATCCCGGTACCACACCATCAGAAGGTCGAGATAATCGTTGATCTCCATCTTATAGGTACCGATTTTTTTCAGATCTTCAATGAGATCACTTACTTCCATTTCAGAAATATATTTTACCAGATGAATGGCATGCTCCAGCATTTCCGTAAAATTATCCGACAATGCCAGCCGTCTTGCCTTTCCTACATTTCCCTGGGCAAATGCTGTGCAGACATCTGCCTGATAATCCGGAATCTGCAGATCCTCCATCAGATATTTTTTAATCTTGTCTGACGCAACCGGCTTTAAGTCCAGCACCACGCATCTGGACAAAATGGTCGGGAGCAGCATGCCCGTATTTGTCGTCAGCAACAGAATCACTGCATAGGCAGGCGGCTCCTCTATGGTCTTCAGAAGGGCATTCTGAGCCTGAGGTGATAACTTCTCCGCTTCGTCTACAATATAAATCTTATAAGGGCTGCTGTAGGGCTTAATCTGAATATCTCCATTGAGCTGCCCTCTGATATCTTCCACACTGATGGTGTTCGGCTTCTCATGGGTCACCCGGATGATATCCGGCTGATTCATACTGACTGCCTGATGGCAGGACTGGCACTGCATACAAGGTTCCGTCCCTTTTTTCTCACACTGAAGGGTCTGGGCGAAAATGCCCGCCAAAAGCTTCTTCCCGGATCCCTTTTCTCCGTTGATAATATATGCATGCGATACTTTGCCCAGTTCGATCGCTTTTTTCATATGAGCAATTGTCTGCTCATGTCCCAACACATCTGCAAATCCAGCCATCGTCTCACCTCTCTTGCTTAACATCCATTGCGCTCATTATAGCATATGCCGGCTCTTTTTTGAATGAAAAGTTTTATCTGTGCAAAGCATGTTTCCAAATCCTGATTTTCAAATTTCTCCGTAATTCCGGCTTCTTTCAGATGTTTCTCTGAAAAATCTTCCGTGTCCGCCAGAAATCTTCTGCAAAGCTCCGTATATTTGGGTTCTGCCTGCTGCCGCTCTCTTGCAAGGGCCCTGCTTAAACGTTCTCCATCCTCCACTTCCACGTACACCGGAAGCATATGCTCTTCCCCAAAATACCCTTTCATGGCATTCCAGGAATCCAATGTACCAATCACTGCATAGGACTCTTTTTCCAGATCCATGGATTCTTCCCGGACGGTAAAATATTTCCACACGCCGTAAACCGTATCGTAGGCCCGCAGCTCCACAATCCGTCCTTCTTCTTCCAGCTTCTGCAGATGCTTTTCATCCACAAAATGATATTCGATTCCTTCCTGCTCCCCTTCCCGGATCGGGCGGGTAGTATAGGGAATCAGTTTTTTCAGATGAAGCTCCTGATCCTCCAGAAGTCTTTTATAAATTGTATCCTTGCCCGTGGAACTCTTTCCCATAAGACATATGATTTTTCCCATAACCTTTTATTCCTTCAATAACTCTATTTTTCCCTTGTGGACACCATAGACGGTCAGCCCTTCTTCCAGATAGACCATCAGGCGGTCCAATACCTTCCGGTTGATCCGTTCTCCCGGCACCAGCAAAGGAACCCCCGGCGGATAGGGCATAACAAAACCTCCGCTTACTGCGCCTTCTGCATTTTTGATTTCCCGCTCACAGGTTTCTCTCTGAAATGCCTGAGCAATCCTGAAGATCTGTCCGGTAGGGATCACCGTATCCATTTCCCGTTCTTTCAGCCTTTGTTCCGGACAAGTTTCCAGTATCCGGTCCAGTTCTTCCAACGCCTCTGCAAACCGACATAGATCTTCTTCCCGATCAGCTACCGTGGTAATGGCACAGGCATAGGTGCTGCATGCCATCTCCATCTCTATCTTCCATCGTTTGCGAAGCAGCTCTGCCAGATCCTGTCCGGTCACGCCTCTTCCTGCTGCCGATAACAGAATTTTCGACCGGTCCATACCCGGCACTTCCAGAAGTTTTACTGCCTGCAGATTCTGTATTCTGTCCCGGAATCGATCCAGCCTCTCTCCAAAAGCGTCAAATTCTGCCAGATGAGAAGCCGTCCATTCCATACACTGGTCAATTCCCGCCATCAGCACATAGGAAGGACTGCTGGTCTGATATACAGACAAAAAATACCGGAGCTTCTGACGATCCACCAGATTTCCATTCAAATGAATCAGCGCCGTCTGCGTCAGGCTTGGCAGTGTTTTATGGACACTGTGAATGACCACATCCGCTCCGCTTTTTATAGAGTCCTCCGGAAAATACGATGAAAATGGAAAATGTGCCCCATGAGCTTCATCCACAATAAGCGGAAGATTTTTCTTATGTACCACTTCCGCAATGGCCCGCACGTCCGATACGACACCGTCATAAGTAGGTGAGGTAAGAAAGACCGCCTGTATATCCTGATGCTGTTTCAGTTCTTTTTCCACATCTGATGCGAGAATGGGACCGTTTATCAACATTTGATCTGCCGGTTGTGGATAAATATAGTGGGTTTTTAAATTTCCAAGAAGTGCCGCGTGATAGACGGATTTGTGGCAGTTTCTTGCCATGAGAAGGGTTCCCCCCTGAGGCACACAGCCGGCAACTGCCGAGAGAATTCCTCCGGTACTTCCGTTAATAAGAAAATGGGTCTCCTCTGATCCATAGAGATTCGCTGCCCGGTTCTCCGCTTCCCGCAAAATACCTTCTGCATGGTGCAGATCATCAAACCCGTCAATTTCTGTAATATCAATAAAAAACGGATTTCCAAGATCCCCCATGCGCCGTTTGTGCCCCGGCATATGCATGGGAAGATAATCGGAATCCGCATATGTTTTTAATTGCTCTGCTAATTTACTCATGTCTATAAAGAAAATACGATAATGCCAATGACCGTAACAAGAATAGAGGCAATTCCTCTTTTCGTCGGGCGCTCTCCCAGCAGGAAGACTGCCAGAATGGTTACCCAGATAATTCCTGTGGATTCGATCATGGGCGTTACTTTTAATTCCACACCCCGGTAGGCAAATACATTCAGAATCGTTGTCCCGAAAAGGAGTCCGTATCCCAGGATCACTCTCCAGTTCAGAAATTTAAAAATAAAGTTTTTATGTTCCATTTCGGCTGACTGTTTCAGCAGAATCTGTGACAAGGATGCCACAAAGACCGCCAGAAATGCCAGCACATAACTAATGTTCATCCATCCCATGCAGACTGATCCCCACAATAATAATGATACTTCCAATAATGTTGTTGATCGTGATCTGCTCTTTAAATAAAAGAACTGACCAGAAAAGAATTAATATATAGAGAATTCCTTTTCTCAGATACGCTGTGGTCAACGGTATCATTTCCAGAAGGAACTGCCACATGATTGCATAGACTCCGAGACAGCCAATGGCCAGCGCATAGAAAATAATAAATTCTCTGGACATGGTCTCATACATGCCCGCATATTTGATAAATACAGAGCTCAGACTCTGAATCACCAAAGATAAAGCCAGCAATATCAGAATCTTACCTCTATTTCCTGTTTTCTGTTCCGTCATGAAAGACCTCCCTGTTTCAAATCTTTCACTGTAATATAATAACCAATTCTTGTGGAACTGTCAGATACATGTCCTGCATGACTCATATCCAGTTCACTGATCCGGTAGATGTCTTCCGGATGGGCCTCTTCATAAGCCCGCATCTTCTCTACATCTTCCTCGGTGAACAGGAAATGAATCCGTGCCTCCTTCGGCTCTGTCTTTCTGACAATCTGCGGTTCTTTTCCACAGGCAACGTCAATCACCATTTCCATGAAATCATATCCGGTAGACAGGGGCACCAGATCTGAACCAATACAGTCACCGCCCATGCGGGAACCAATCTCGATAATCCGTATATCACCTTCCGGTGTTACCTTAAACTCTCCATGAGAGGCACCATCTGTAATCTTCAGTGCATCCAGTGCCGCATACATGGTTTTATGCACCTTTTCCAGCGTCTCTTTAGAAAGATCACTGGGCTCACAGTGCCCGGTTTCAATAAAATGCGGTGCTCCGGTGGTATATTTCTTGGTCACTGCCAGATTCGTGTGTTTTCCCCGGTAGGAAATCGTCTCATAGCTGTACTCATTGCCCTCAATATATTCTTCCACAATCGCCTTTTTCTCGAAAGACTGCTCCACCGCGTCCTGAATTGCCCCTTCCAGATCCTTAAAATCCGTAATCTTGGTAATGGCACGGCTTCCGGAACGATCTGTCGGTTTTACAATAACCGGAAGCTTCATCTTATATAGTTCATCCTGCACCTGATCTACTTTATAAAAAGCCGGTGTTGGAATACCTGCTTTCAAAAAAGCGGAACGCATGGCATATTTGTTGGTGGAAATCTCAATACATTCCGGCGTATTTCCCGGAAGTCCCAGCCCTGCTGCTACTTTGCTGACCGTAATATTTGCCAGATCCGATGCAATCGTTGCCACCGCGTCCGGTTTGATCTCTTTACATTTTTCCAGAATCTCATCAATCTCCACAATACTGACCGGATAAAAATAGTCTGCTGTCCGCTCTCCGATGGAACCATCCTGCCATGCAAAAACATGGGTCTCAAATCCCATTTCTTTCGCTTTCAGGATTAACTGGTTCTGGAAGTCATTGGCTCCGATGATCACTATCTTTTTCATAATCTTCCTCTCAGCTTCTATTAACTAACGCTCGTAGAATTCCACAACTTTGGAAGCAATATAACGAACCTGTTCCTCTTTCAGTCCATAGAACATGGGCAGTCTGGTCAGACGTTCGCTCTCCTTGGTCGTATATACATCCTCTCCATGGAAACGGCCGAATTTTTGTCCTGCCGGTGCTCCGTGAAGTGGGATGTAATGAAATACTGCCTGAATTCCATTGTCTTTCAGATATTTGATGAATGCCGTACGCTCTTCCAGGTCTTTTGCTTTAATGTAGAACATATGGGCATTATGTGTACAATGCTCCGGAATATAGGGAAGTTCAATCTTTCCGGCATCTGCCAACGGTTTCAGAAGTTCATAATAAAGATTCCAGCTTCTCATACGGTCATCAAATATCTCGTCTGCAGCATCCAGCTGTGCCATGAGATAAGCTGCATTCATATCACCCGGCAGGTAGGAAGATCCTGCATCCACCCAGGTATATTTATCAATCTGTCCACGGAAGAATTTTGCACGGTTGGTACCTTTCTCACGGATAATCTCCGCACGTTCCACATTAGCCGGATCCTTGATGAGAAGGGCACCGCCCTCTCCCATACTGTAGTTCTTTGTCTCATGGAAGGAGAAGCAGCCATAATCACCGATCGTTCCCAGAGCTTTGCCCTTATAGGTACTCATGATTCCCTGTGCGGCATCTTCAATGACCAACAGGTGATATTTCTCTGCCAGCTCCATGATCTTATCCATCTCACAGGAAACACCTGCATAATGAACCGGGACAATCGCCTTTGTCTTCTCCGTAATGGCTGCTTCGATCTTGTTCTCATCGATATTCATAGTATCCGGGCGGATATCTACGAATACCGGAACAGCCCCTCTTAATACAAATGCATCTGCCGTTGATACGAAAGTGTAAGACGGCATAATAATCTCGTCACCTTCTTTGATATCCGCCAGCAGTGCTGCCATCTCTGTCGCATGGGTACAGGAAGTCGTCAGAAGCGCTTTTGCAGTCCCTGTCTTCTTCTCCAGCCATTCATTACAGCGTTTTGTAAACGGACCGTCACCGCAGATCTTATGATTCTTTGCCACAGCCTCCTCAATATATTTCATTTCTGTGCCTATATAAGGCGGTACATTAAAATCAATCATGTCTTTTTCCTTTCCCTTCAGCGGTTTGTCAGAACAATTCCGCGTCTCATGTTTTCCACAACATATCCCTTCTCTAAAAATGACTGGGCAAACTCCGTGTCGAGAATGCTTTCGTCATATTCATAACAGTAAATCACCGTCGGAAGTTTTTCCGGATGCAGTTTATAGTAAAGCGGAATCAAAGGATCCGTTTCCTGTGTCATCCAGGTGGAATAGGCCGCACACTCTGCGTCCGTATTCAGATACATCCACGGTGCAATTCCAACTACAAACAACCGGTCCTCTTTCGTAAGCTGAAGATCATTCATATCATCCAGCACATTTTGATACAGGATTTCATTTTCCTGTGACGTATGGATTCCCTTCAGCGGTCCTTCTTCCAGCTGTGCGGTCAGATAGGGCATATGCTCATCTCCCCACACGTAAACCATACGCAAATACAGACAGGATGTAAACTGCAGGAACAACAGCAGGCAGAACAACTCTCTGACCACTTGCCTGCATAGATTATGGTCCTGTTCCCGAATTGCATTCCATACCAGTAAAATGGAAGCTGCTGATGGAATCATATAAGCTGCTGATACCGTCAATATTCCGGTATCCGTTGCAAAATGTGCAAGAAGTGTATAAAAAAGCCCCGGCACATACCAGCACCAGAACAGCTGCTGATCTCTTTTTTCCGTAGTTACATAGGCAATGATTCCAAGAAAACTTAATGGAATCATAATATAATTAATACCTACCACATCTACAACGGAACTATAACCAAAAAATCCATAAAGTACCACATAAGGAACTGCTGCAGCAATCTCCGCTGTAAGATACAACCAGCGGGGAAGCTTCTTCTTCTGATCCACCACCCAGGCTATCAAAAGAATTGCAGTTATATAAACCTGGCCCTTATAATACCGATGAATCCGGATAAAGTATTTTGCAAATTTCTCCAGAAACGGTTTCTTTCTCTCCGTATCCATAACAATGTAGGAAAAGCTTTCCATAATTTCAGAAAAATTTGCTCTGGAAAATACAAAAATTACAAACAATACAAAGATGCAGAAAGCACCGATACCCATGAAGAAAAAGCTTCGAATATCGAAAATTTGAAGCTTCTCCCGGCTTTCTCCCCGCTTTCGCTTCCGCAGCCACATAGCTGCGCAAATAATTCCGTAAATAAAAAACAGAACAACTGCATAAGGATTCGCCAAAACTGCGCAGGCGGTAAACAGACCACACAAGAATGCATTTCCAATCGTCCACTTTTCTGCGGATGCCAGAGTTACCAACGTCAGCAGTACAAATCCAAATGCCAGTGTATTATAAGAAAGACTGTTGATATTATATGGTGTGGACATAAAATAAAACAATGCTGGTAAAATCCGGACCCAACCAAACCGTTTCAGCCTGATATAACAGTAAGCTGCAGCTGCTCCATGTACCAGAAGATAACCAATACGAAAAATGAGGATCATTTCCGCATTGGAATGATGAAATAACCGAATCAGACTGTAAAACGGATAAATTAACAACGCAAACAGCTGTACATTATTCCACTCATCCACCAGCATGGCATCACCCTGAAAAAACCGATAGACGGTACTGATATAAAAAATCTCATCATTTTTATTAAATCCAAAAAACTGTCTCCACGCAAACAGGGCAAACAGTACCACCATAACAGCCGCAAATATCCACGTCTCCAGCCTCATCGGTTTTCTGGTTGTACTCATAATCTCTTCCTTACTTCACTTATTTCGCAATCGTTAATGCCTTTTCAATCATTTCCACACATCCATCAATGCCCAGGATACCGCTGTTCAGACTCAGATCATAGTTTGAAGCCATACCCCACTCCTGGTCCGTATAATATTTATAATGATTGGAACGGGCTTTATCTTTTTTCTTCAGAATTGCAGACACATTTTCTTTTTCCAGACCAAAGTATGTTACCGCACGTTCCATTTTGCTCTCCATATCTGCATATATGAAAATGTTTAGTACGTCTTTGCGTTCCCGCAGGATATAATCCGCACAGCGGCCTACAATCACACAGGAGCCTTTTTCTGCCAGATCTTTGATAATCCGGTTCTGAATAAAATAAATCTCATCCTGCAGAGACATTCCATTTCCGGATAAAATATTATTTGCATAGGAAAGGCTGCTTGCGATGTTAAATAACAGGCTGCCTGTCATTCTCTCTCCTTTTTCTGCCACAAAATCCTGTGCAAATCCACTCTCTTTAGCTACCATATCAATTAATTTTTCATCGTAGCAGGGAATTCCAAGTTTCTCTGAAAGCTTCTGACCTACATAACGTCCACCACTTCCGTATTGTCTACTAATTGTAATAATCTTTTTTTCCATAATAGAGATCCCTCCTCCGTTGCCATTCCTCTTTATTTTACCCTATTTCCACCTATTTGTCATCCGCGTAATAAAAAAACTCGTCTTTGTCGGCTGACAAAGACGAGTTCTAATTCATGAGACATCGGGGATTCGAACCCCGGACAACTTGATTAAAAGTCAAGTGCTCTACCAACTGAGCTAATATCCCATACCTTTGTGCATAAAGCTTACACACAAAATGCCCAGAGCCGGAATCGAACCAGCGACACGAGGATTTTCAGTCCTCTGCTCTACCAACTGAGCTATCTGGGCATACGAGTAAATGGCTTACTCAAATTGCGGGGGCAGGATTTGAACCTACGACCTTCGGGTTATGAGCCCGACGAGCTTCCAGACTGCTCCACCCCGCGACGTTATAAAATTTGTGGATTAAGTGGATAACTCACTTAATCTAAATGGATGGAGGTGGATTCGAACCACCGAAGCAATTTGCAGCAGATTTACAGTCTGTCCCCTTTGGCCACTCGGGAATCCATCCATAATGGGACCTATAGGGCTCGAACCTATGACCCTCTGCTTGTAAGGCAGATGCTCTCCCAGCTGAGCTAAGATCCCATTTATTAAATTTTAAAAGAAACACTTTCGTGTTTCAACGACCCGGATGGGGTTCGAACCCACGACCTCCGCCGTGACAGGGCGGCGCTCTAACCAGCTGAGCCACCGGGCCGTATGAAAGCTATGTGCCTTCAAAACTGCATACAGTCAATACTTTTTCTTTCCAAAACCTTACACCTAAACCTCTTGGTTAAGCCCTCGACCTATTAGTAACAGTCAGCTTCACGCATTACTGCGCTT
>NZ_DBLYVB010000015.1:0-58326 GCF_057604405.1 Hominiventricola sp. | reverse complement strand
TCAGCCACTCCTGTTTTTCTTCTTCGCTTTTCAGACCATGGGCATAACATTCATCATAGTTCACGTATGCCTTGTTCCATAAGCTGGTAATATTCTGCTTTACAATTTTATCATCCATAAATTTAACCTCAGGAAACTTATTTTTCTTTCAGATATTCACCCACATAGTTCACACAGATCGAGCTAAGAATGATCATCACACCCGGCGGCAGCACAATCCACCACTTCCCGCTGAGCACGTAGCTCTGGATTCCATTGATCATATTTCCCCAGGATGGAATGCCAATCGGGATTCCAACCCCCAGGTAGCTAAGAGAAGTCTCTGTCACAATTGCACTGGCAAAGGTAAAGGTTGCGATAATGATAATGCTGGAAAATGAGTTGCGTACCATATGGTGAAACAGAATCACATAACGCGGAATATTAAATCCTTCTGCCAGCATAATATAATTTTCTTTTTTCAGCTCCTGAAACCGTGCCCGTATTACACGCGCCATGGTCATCCAGCTGGTGAGACTCATGACAATCACCAGTCCCAGTACTTTATTGGGAAATATCATCTGAAATGCCAGTGCCACAATCGTAGAAGGCATGGCATATGCAATATCAACCATGCGCATCATAACCGTGTCCAGTTTACCACCCACATAGCCGCTGATTCCCCCGTATATAATTCCAAACAGCAAAGCGCACAGACTGCTGGCTGCCGCCACTGCCAGTGATACCATTCCGCCATACATGGTACGTGTAAATACATCCCTTCCGGAGCTGTCCGTTCCAAACCAGTGTGCTGCATTCGGTTTTTGCAGTACGCTGCCCAGATCTACTTCTGTAGGCGAATATACTGCATACAAAGGTGCTGTTATACAAAGTAATACGATCACCAGAAACAGCAATACCCAGAGACCGTTTTTTCTTACCTTCTTTTTCATCTGGCCACCGCCTTCCGAAGCTTAGGATTCAATGCCAGATCAATCAAATCTACTATAAGCATGGACACAATTACAACCACGCCCGTTATCAGGATTCCTCCCATCAATACCGGATAATCTTTTACAGGGATAGCGTTTACGATCATATTTCCAAGACCCGGATATGCAAATACCGTCTCAATTACAACAAATCCGGAAAAAAATGACGGCACGTGGGTTCCCACATAATTCACAAAGGGAACCAGTGCATTTTTCATGGCACCCCGGTAAATATCCCATTTCGACATATGGTTTGCTTTGGCCACATACACATAGTAACTGTCCAGTTCTTCTTTCATTCCTTCCTGTATAAAACGGGAAAAGGAACCGATATGGCTGAACATGACTGTTACCGTGGGCAGAATCAGATGAATCACCCGGTCCTGAAGCGTATCCGAGAACATAGAGGTCACCCCTGAGGATGGCAGCCATCCAAGCACCACAGAGAACAGAAGGATTAAAATAATTCCAACCAGTACGCTGGGAATTCCATTCAGTGTAATGCTGATAATGGTAATCACTCTGTCAATCACAGAATCCGGATGAAGTCCTGCAAACAACCCGACCGCAATGGACAAGACAACCGTTAAAATAAAAGAAGACAAAAACAAGGTCATCGTGTTCGGCATTCGCTCACTAATCATCTTACCTACATTTTGTCCATTTGCATAAGAATATCCAAAATTTCCACGAGACACTTCCGACAGCCAGTTGCCATACCGTACTACAACCGGCTGATTCAGTCCCAGATTTTCATTAATTCTGTCTTTTTCAGCTTGTGTCAGTTTATCCATCTGACCACCATAAATTGCGGCAGCCGGTTCCCCCGGTGCCGCATTTATAAGTGCAAATGAGCAGATGCTCATGATAAACATAACCACAATGCTTTGAATCAGTCTTTTCAAAACATATCGTTTCATTCTGCATCAAACCCACTTTTATTCAGAAATCGTCCAGTCTTCGATATTCCAGAAGATACCTGCTCCATGATGTCCAAGTACCTTGTCTGTCGGTCCACTGATCCGTTTGTTACCTGCATACAATGCATCCAGATAACAAATCAGGTCATATGCCGGATCCTCAGCAAACGCTTTCTGGAATTCTGCATAGCATTCTGCTCTTTCTGCGTCTTCTGTCTTTATACGGGCATCCGTCAGCGCTTTATCAACTTCTGCATTACTGTAAAAGCCATAATTATCTGCACTGCCTGTGGTAAACAGACGATATGTATCATTATCTGCATCAAACGGGCTTCCCCATCCAAGCAGGAAGGTCTCACATTTTGCGATATCGATCGCATCCCATCCAAGGGCTGACATGGTACAGTCCACACCCAGCTTTTTCCATTCAGATGACAGGTAGGTTCCAATATTCACACGAACTTCATCGTCAACCGGAGCAGTCAGGGTAAAGGCAAGTTTTTCACCATCTTTATCAAGGATTCCGTCTCCGTCTGTATCAGCCCATCCAGCCTCTTTCAGAAACGCTGCTGCTTTTTCCGGATCATAATCATATCTTACTACATCTTCACAGTTGAATTTATTCTTCTGAAGGGGTGAATAAGCAGGCTGTCCATAGCCATGAGCAATGGCATCTACTACTGCCTGACTATCCGTTGCATAATTCAGTGCCTGACGGACTCTTACATCCTCAAACAGATCACATACCTGGAAATTATACATAACACAACGATAATCTGCAGAACCGATCACATACACATTTAAGTTCTCATCTGCTTCCAGCTCTTTGATCTGACTTGGCTCTACAAACGTAAAGTCGATCTCATTATTTTTAAGCTGCAGTGCTCTTGTGTTGTAATCCGGCAGATACAGATAAATGATATTTTCAATCTGTGCTTTATCTCCATAGTAATCATCAAATCTGGTCATGATACACTTTGTACCTGCTTCCAGCGATACCAGCTTATACGGGCCGCAGCCAACCGGGTTTACATTAAAATCAGCGGTATTGATATCCTGTCCTTCAAAGCAATGCTCCGGAACGATTCCAACGGTCAGCTTGTCAAGCAGTGCCGGGAACGGCTCTTTCAAAGTAATACTCAGTGAAGTATCACTCAGTTTTTCTACTTTATCTACCAGCAGGAAATCAGAGCGGATCGAAGAATTCACATTCTCATCCAGGATGCTGCTGATCGTAAATACAACATCATCCGCTGTCAATGTCGTTCCGTCATGAAATTTTACATCATCGCGGATATTGAACGTATAAGTCAGGAGATCATCGCTGATCTCATAATCGGTTGCTATGTCACACTGGGGCTGACAATCTACATCTGTTTTCATCAGACCTCTGAAAATCATGGCATCACAGTACTCAGATCCCAAAATCGGATTGAACTTCTCCACCATAAACTCTGCGCCATAGATCATCGTATTGTCTCTGGACATTTCACCAGCCGGAGCCGCTTTCCCTGTGGTCTCGCTTGCGACTGCGTCTGTTGTATCTGCTGTCTCCTTTGCGCCGCATCCGCTGACCGCTGCTGCCAGCATGACCGCGCTCAGGAACAATCCGACTGTTCTGTTAAACTTTTTCATGTTTCTTTATCTCCCTTATGATTGTATTGTTCCGTACTACGAAAAAATCCCTCTGACATAGTAAAGACCTTCTTTACTATAACAGAGGGATCACGCCCTTCACAACCCACCGCGGGGGATATCTAAACATACCGTTTTATTATGAAGCTATTGTATTTTGGAATATCATTTTCATTTACTGATATACATTTTCATCCTCGGCATCCCAGGCATGCCCTAATTTCTGGGCGATACGTTCTGCCACTTCCAAATCTACCATGTCTGCTACAACGCTAAGTGCCATGTCAATTCCTGTCATCGTACAGGAAGAGGAATAGTATTTTCCATCTGCAACCCAGCTTGCGTCAACAACTGTAGAAACTCCTGCGGTAAACATACGTTTCCAGTTTTCATCTGTTTTACATTCTGCTATCTTTCTCCGGAACAGGGATCCTGTCTGCATCAGCAGCAAGGATCCGCTGCCAATCATCATACAGATTTCAGATCGTTCCGCCATTTTCTTCAAAAGGCGCAGGCTTTCTGTATCCTGATATAACAGCCGTCTTGCTCCCCGTCCCCCTGGTATTACAACAATCCCCTGCAGCTCTTCCGGTTCCAGCGGTTCTGTCCACACCTTCACCCCCTGCATACTGTTCACGATATTTCCAGGAACTGACAGATAATTCACGTGAAAATGCTGCGGTGACGATCCAAACACTTCTGCTGGTCCAAATGCATCCATCGTATCAAAGTCATCAAACAAAAGAATATTTACCTCCATCTGTATCCCTCCAATTAGTTTTTTATTTTTACATTTCTATAACGCAAAAACAGCCACTCCCACCAAGCGGCCATTTTTGTTGATAGAGTATTTATTTGGGATTTATATCGGAGACTTTCCTCCTCTGGTTATTACTTTAACAAATGAATATCTTTGCCACAAGCCGGGGCGGGGGATAACGAATCATACCATTTTGTTATTCTAATATTTCTACTCGTTATATCATTTCAAATATTCTTTCACATACTCCACAAATTGTTCCGTTTCTTCCGGCAGACCGCCACGAAGACGTTTCACATATCCAAAAATCATACTGTTCTTCATACCGTGAATGGGAATCGCATGAATATCTCCCTGTCCATTCAAAATATCCGGAAACAGACCGCTGCTGATATTCGCAAGAGGCGTTGTCCGAATGATCTGTGTCAGAAGACTTCGATTATTAGTCACCATCACCTGGCCCTGATTCTGATAGCATAAAGAATTCATGCTGCCTTCCATGAGATGCATATCCGGTCTGCTGTAAGAATCCTGGCTCTGCACATATTTCAACGATTTCAGATCACGGTCTGTTACGCTTTCTGCACAATAAAGTGGATTTCCAGGCCCTACGTAAAGAAATGGTTCCGTCTGACAGAGCTCCACAAATTCCAGATGTTTCCGCTCAATCATTTGCAGATATGCGGTCATCCGTCTCTGGTCCGCATAGAAAAATCCAATATCAATGGTATGATGATGCAGCGCCGGAAAAATTTCTTCCACTGTACTGTCCTGATACCAGACTTTCAATCCATTCTCCACTCTTTCTTCACAGTAAGTGCCAAACAGTGCTGCAAACCGGTCACCGGCAGCCGAAGCCACATGCAGGACTCTCTCCTCTTCTTCCTCTACTGCATGGATCTTTGCCGCATCCACCAGCATATTGCAGGCGTATTCATAGATCTTCTTACCAGCCTCTGTCACTTCCACGCCCCGCGCTTTCCGTTCCAGAATCTGTACATCCAGCTCTGTTTCCAGTGCCTTGATGGATTTACTGATATGCGGCTGTGTGGTATAGAGAATATCTGCTGCTTTCTTGAAGCTTCCGCTTTCCACACTGACCACAAAATACTGCAACTGTTTCAGATCCATGATTACCCCACCTTTCAGCAATTCTGCTATTTAGAAATATATGCTACATCAAAGCGCCAGAGTGCTAGGAAAGAAACTCCTGCCGCAAACCATGACGCAATATAAATTACAACAATACATTCCATGGTTCCATATATCGGAAGTACCGCCAGAATACCAATCACACGAAGCAGGCAGATAGCCAGCAGCGTAGTAATCATGGGCCGCACGGTATCTCCTGTACCGCAGCAGGCACCGGAAAGAGCTTCCGCAATGGCATAGAAGAAAAAGAACGGCGCCATCATCCGACTGTAGGTTCCAACCAGAACCCCAAGGGAAGCTGCATCCTGTGAAGAGACAAAAAGCGGTGTCAGTATCCGGGCAAAGAAGAACAGTCCCACACTGATCAGTGCCACTGCGCCAACCGACATGGAAGTTCCCATGATAACTCCCTTGCGGATTCGCTCTGGATTCTTCGCACCCAGGTTCTGTGCCACAAAGGTGGTCAGCGCCGGTCCCATAGAATCAGACATCAGCCAGATCAACATATTCAGTTTATCACAAATTCCCCAGGCTGCAATCTGATCTGTACCCATAGTGTTGACACCTGCCTGTACAATGCTGTTGGCAATGGGGAACAACATGGCCTGCAGAGCCAGCGGGAATCCCATCCTGATCATCTGGCTCATATGCTCTGCACAGAAATGGGGCCACCAGAGCGGCCTCTCATCTTTACTAATTTTCAACGTCTTTCGGAGCATAGCGAAGGTAAGTACCACACTGACAATCTGTGAAAATACCGTTGCCAGAGCCGCGCCAGCGACTCCCAGATGCAGCACGCCTACCAGCACAAGGTCACCCACAATATTAATGACTGCACAACAAATCAATACATACAGCGGTCGTTTGGAATCTCCATATGCACGCAGAATGCCAGCTGCCATATTATAGAGCACCATGGACCAGATACCGCCAAAATAAATACAGGTATAGATCAGTGCCCTGCCATAGACTTCCTCCGGCACGGACATGATATGTAACATCCACGGTGTCAAAAGGACACCTCCGATGGAGCAGACCACACCCAGAATTACTGCCACCGTACAAGCTGTACGGATGGAGCAGTGCATCTGCCGCTCATCTCCGGACCCGCAATGTCCGGAAATGAGAATCGTCGCGCCTGAAGCCAGACCATTCATGAAATTCAATGGAAACTTAAACAGCGTATGCACGGAATCGATGGCTGCCAGTCCCAGTTTTCCGGTAAACTGACCTACCACGACCGCATCAATCGTGACATAAAGCTGCTGAATCAGACTGCCCACAATAATCGGCAGTACAAACAGCAAAATTCCTCTTCCAACGCTGCCCTTCGTGAGTGTGTGTTCCTTCATCTTTATTTCCTTCTCTGTACTGCGGAATCAAAGTCCCACGCACCTGCAAGTTCCTTCAGATCGTCTAAGGTTGCATTCGGATTATGTGCTTTGCACACTTCCAGAAGATCCTCATAGCTGTAGGCATTCAAAGTAATGCCGGAAGACAGCTCATATTTTTCCTGGAAATCCTGATAATCGGTGGAAGTCCAAAAGCCCTGCTGAATGGCAAATGCTTTTCCATCTTCCCGAAAATCCTCACTGTATCCGGTTACCGCATTGTACATAGCTGCAAAGGCCGGTCCAATGATGGATTCATATTTACCACACAGATATTTCAAGTTACCGTTTTTAAAAAGTTTTCCATTAGTTTCCGTATAACAGTCAACCGTTCCAAGGCTTGCATCTCCCAGAGAATCTGCAATGGCCTGTACTGGAATGGAACTCATAACCACACCTGCCTGATCTTTTTCAAACTCTGCAACTGCCTGCTGTCCTACATCCGGCACCCCAATATAGCCCGGAAATACAGTGACTTTTAAGTTTCCTGCTTCCACGCTGACCGGTTCAGAAGCCGATGCAAGCTCGGTACTGCTCTGGTCAAACTGAACGCCGTAGGCTTCCTGCAGGGCGTCAAGCATTCCTTCTGCGCGCTGTTCGTGCATCACATTGGTGCCCGCACCTCCGCTTAAAAGAAGATAATTGTCCGTAATCTGCTCTTTGGCGAAATAAGCAGCCATATCATATCCGGCCTGATACTCCATCTCATTTCCCGGTCCGAAATATCCCAGGAAATATGGATTATCTTCTACTTTCGCAAAGGTTTCCGGATCTGTCGTACTGGAGGGACGGAGATAATACACTCCATGGGATGCACAGAGTGATACTTCTTTCTCAATATCAAAACTGTTAAATGCGATAATTCCTTCCACACCTGCCGCAATGGCATTGTTCAGGAACTCCATCTCCTCTACATCTGTGGTTACCCCTGCGGAATACAGGAAATCCACATCAGAAAAATTCTCCCCCAGATAGCCTTCCATATACTCACGGAACGCCTGTACCTGTTCATCCTTCAGATCATAAACAATTACCCCGATCTTATGGATGTGCTCCCGCTCCTCGGTTTTTTGTGCGCAGGAAGTCATAGCTAACATCATAGTCAATGCAAGCAGTAAAGCGATGATTTTCTTTGCTTTTTTCAATTATTTGTCCTCCTTGTCAAACAGATGACAAGCCACTTCATGATCTGCTCCGATCTGCTGAAGTTTTGGTTTTTCAGCCCCACACCGCTCTGTTGCCTTCGGGCAGCGTCCCCGGAAGGGGCATCCTGCCGGCACATCCAGCGGACTGGGAGCTTCTCCTTTGATTTCCTCAATCGGTTTGGAGAAATCCATTCCAATATCAAAAATGGAGCCAATCAGTGCTCTCGTGTAGGGATGAACTGCATGCTCTGCCAGATCCTCCGCAGGCAATACCTCCACTACATTTCCAAGATACATCACTGCCACCTCATGAGCGCAGGACTGGATCAGGGAAATATCATGGCAGATAAATCCGATAGTAATATTCTTCTCTTTCTGAAGCTTTACAATCAGTTCAATAATCGTCTGCTGTACGGACACATCCAGTGCAGAAGTTGCCTCATCCAGAATCAAAATCTCCGGTTCCAGAGCCAGCGCACGGGCAATTGCCACACGCTGCCGCTGTCCGCCGGACATATTGTGGGGATAACGGTCTGCGAAATCTCCCGGCAGCTCTACCATTTCCAGAAGACGCCGGCAGGCTGCATCCTTTTCGTTCTTCTTAATCCGGTTAAAATTCAGAAGGGGTTCGCATACGATATCCCGGATCTTCATCTTCGGGTTAAAGGAAGAAGTCGGATCCTGGAATACCATCTGAATATTCTGTCGGTTCTGACGCAGTTCCTCTCCCTTCAGTTTAGTAATATCTTTGCCCCGATAAAGAATTTCTCCTTCAGAAGGGGTGTCCAGAGACACCAGGAACCGCATGAAGGTGGATTTTCCGCAACCGGATTCTCCTACCAGTCCTAATGTCTTTCCTTTATAAAATTTCAGGTTAATATCATCATTGGCAACCAAAGTCCGTCCGTCAGATGCCGGAAAACGTCTTGTAACATGCTTTGCCTCCAATATAACTTCATCATGTTCAAACATAAGATTCCCCTCCCATCGAAGGTACTGCGCTTAACAGCCTGCGGGTGTATTCATTTTCTGAATGATGCAGGATATGGTCTCGGTCTCCCTGATCTTCTATATGACCATCTTTCATGACCACAACATAGTCGGACATATAGGCTGCCACACCCAGATTATGGGTAACAACAATAATACCGGTGCCATAATCTTCTCTTAATTCCATCATCTGGCGAACAATCTGTGCCTGAGTAGTTACATCCAGTGCACTCGTCGGCTCATCTGCCAGCAGAAGCTTCGGCTGATAAGTCATACCCATGGCAATACCGACACGCTGACGCATACCGCCGGATAATTGGAACGGATAAGAACGCATGATATTATCCGGACTCGGAAGGCGCATTTTTCCAAGCATCTCTTCCCCCTTTGCCCATGCATCCTTTTTGGAAATCTTTTCATGGGTCTGCAGATACTCTGTAAATACAGATCCAATCTTCCGGGTCGGGTTCATCATGGCACCGCTGTCCTGGAAAATCATGGAAATCTCGCTGCCGCGCAGTTTTCTCCACTGCTCCGGTGTATTTTTAAGAAGGGAAGTACCATGAAAAAGAATATCTCCCTTGGTTACTTTACCGCCGCCTGCAAGCAGTCCTAAGACCGCACGAATCACGGTAGTCTTACCGCTTCCGCTCTCTCCTACCAGACTGACGATCTGACCCGGAGCCATGTCGAGACTGAAATCTACAACGGTAGGAACATCTTTATACGCAATCGTAATATTATCAATTTTCAGCATATTCCTACCTCCTTACTCTGCTCTCGGATCCAGGATATCCCGAATGGAATCTCCCAACATGTTAAATACAACAACGACAAAGAAAATTGCAAGACCCGGATATAGCATCATCCAGGGTGCGGACTGCATACAGGCACGACCTTCATTCAGCATATAGCCCCATTCCGGTGTCGGCGGCTTTGCACCAAATCCCAGGAAGGACAGGGCTGCGATCTCCAGCATCATACCGCCTACATCCGTAGCTGCTGTGATAATCAGCGTCGGCAGTGCATTGGGCAGCATATAACGAAGCAACATGTAGGGTGTTTTAGAACCAGTTACAATGGCTGCGGATACATAGTCACGGTCACGGATTTTCATAACCAGGCTTCGTGCCAGACGGGCATATTTGGTCCAGTTGACAGCTACGATTGCGATGATGGCATTACGGATACTTGCACCCATGATACCTGCCACAGCCAGTGCCAGAACCAGGCCTGGGAAAGCCAGCATCATATCTGCAATCCGCATGAGAACCGCATCAACGGCTCCGCCGAAATAACCGGCAATGACACCTACTACACTTCCCACCAGAAAAATAAGAACAACCACACCAAAGGTAGAAGTGAGGGATGCACGGGCTCCGTAAATCACACGGGCATAAATATCACGTCCCATTTTATCAGTACCGAAAATATGAGCTTTGCTCGGTGCCTCCAGGGCATCTGTCAGGGAACCTTTCAGCGGGTCAACACCTCCGGTCAGTACCGGTGCAAAAACAGCTGCCAGAATAATCAAAATGGCAAGAATTCCAAAAAAGGTAAACTGCTTATGTTCTTTCACAAATTTTAACGTCTTCTTCATCTTCTTACCTCTTCAAGCGCATCCGGGGATCAATATAGACATAGGATGCATCCACAATCAGGTTAATGACCATATAAATCAGCGCCATCCAGAGTACATACCCCTGAATCAGGTTGTAGTCACTGGAAGTAATCGCAGTAACGGCCAGGTTACCAAGTCCAGGATAAGAGAAGATCACCTCTACAACACTGGTACCACCAAGAAGGCTTCCGACGGAAAGTCCCAGCATGGTAATCAGCGGAAGCAATGCATTCGGAAATACATTTTTCCAAATAATCGTGGAACGTTTCACACCTCTGGCTTCTGCTCCGATCACATAATCCTGACTTAATTCCTCCAGAACTGCAGTCCGGACCTGTCTGGTATATTTAGATGCCATTGCAATGGCCAGCGTCAGTGCCGGCAGAAACAGACTCTTGAAGTCACCGCCGGAAGCGATAACAGGGAAAACCTGAATCTGTACACACAGCAGCATCATCAGGAGAAGTCCTACCCAGAAGTTCGGCATCGCACATCCAATGAAGGTTACCGCACGGCAGATATAGTCGATGATACCGTCTTTATGTAATGCGGAAGCAACACCCAGCGGCACTGCTATGATCAACATCAGAATCAGTGACATGAGGGTCAGCTTCAGGGTCGGCAATACACGGGCTGCCAGAAGCTCCACTACCGGTTTGTTGAGGCTGTAGGATTTTCCAAAATCACCATGCAGGCAGTTAAACAGCCAGCGGAAATACTGGGTGAAAAACGGGTCGTTCAGTCCCATCTCATCCCTGGTCTGCTGTACCAGTTCTTCCGTCGGCATCACGCCGGTAGCGGAGAACATGTTGCGGACCGGATCTCCAGGAGACAGGTAGGTCAGTAAAAACGTTACGAAACTGATACCAATCAATACAATTGCAATCTGTAAGATTCGGCGAAGAATCTGTTTCTTATTCAAGACAATGGCTCCTTTCTAAAAGTGAACAAAACAGGAACCCCCACCCTGGCCGCCGCAAGGGGCACGGATGGGGGTAATGAATACTTAATCTTACTCAGCCGGGGTAATCTCGGTGGTCAGCCAGTAGTAGTCTGCCGTATGGATATGTGCATTTCCTACATTCTTAGAGTAAATCATGGAAGAGTTGTAGTAACCGTCGATCAGAACAGCGGCATCATCTACCAGAATCTGCTGCATCTGGAAGATCAGATCTGCACGTTTCTCTTCATCCATCTCGCTCTTCAGCTGCTCGAACAGTGCATCATATTCCGGATTGGAATATCCGCAGTAAGTAGTATCGGTTGCCCAGTTTGCCATGTAAGCATAGGGATCTCCGGTACCTACGGTGATCCAGTTATTGTTATTGAAGTCATAATCTCCAGCAGCAAGTTTGCTCCACTGGTCATCAGAGCTGCCGTAGTCTGCGGTGCATCCGATACCGATCTCTGCCAGATACTGAATATGTGCGTTGGAGAAATCGTTCAGCAGACGGTTCTCATAGGAAACGTAGTGCAGATTGATATTCTGTCCATCCAGCTCACGGATTCCATCTCCATCAGTATCTACGATTCCTGCATCATCAAGGAGCTTCTTAGCGCCTTCCGGATCATAGGTATAGGGGTTGGTCAGTTTGTCATAACCATAGCTTAAAGTAGACGGCAGTACTGAGAATCCCGGAGTATACAGACCTCCGATGGTCTTGGAGTTGCAAATGGTATCATAGTCAATGCCCATCAGGATTGCCTGACGCAGAGTCTTGTTGCCAAGAACGCCGTCAAAGTTCATCCAGCTGAAACCACAACGAACACCAGAAGCAATATCTACCGTGAAATCAGGATTATCTTTGAAATCCTGGATATCAGATACATTGGTAATATTCTCTACCAGATCAACCTGTCCGCTCTGCAGCGCCATGGTCTTGGCAGAAGCATCCCCCATGTACATCAGTTTTACTTCGTCATAGGGGACTTCCTCACGGTAGTTCGGATTCGCTGCCAGATCATAACCTACACCTACACCATTGAAAGTCTCAACCATGTACGGACCGGTTCCGATCGTGCCATTGTCAAAGTTCTCGGTATCTGCCACATCAACAATTGCCATAGTCGGATGTGCCAGCTGTCCCGGAAGGTTGGCATAAGGCTGAGTCGTCTGGATGGTCAGGGTATTTGCTGCATCATCTGCAGTAATGGTTGCCTCGAACTCCAGATATTTCTGCGGTTTTGCAGATCCACTCGGTCCCATCTCTTTCAGATATTCAAAGCACTCTTTTACTTTAGTCGGAGTCAGATCACAGCCGTCAGAGAATTTGATGCCGTCTTTCAGGGTGATGACCCACTCGGTATGCTCATCATTTACAGTGTAGCTGTCAGCAAGCCACGGCTCTACTTCCATGCTGTCGTTGAACTTGAACAGTCCCTCGGTGATACCGTAACGCATAGCATTCCATCCACCGTTCTCATCGGTAACGGTATTGACAATACCATCGGTATACATCTGGCATCCGAAAGTAAGTACTTTCTTATCTCCATCATTCGCAGCAGAAGTGCTTCCGCTGTTATCGGATGCTCCACCGCCGCAGCCAGTCAGCAGCAAAGCTGCTGCCAGAGTTAAACTGATACATTTCTTCGTGTTTTTCATATTCTCTATCCTTTCTCATTTCATTCATCTGCCAGCGCTGTCTGCACTATCAATTCGTCTCCCACTTAAAAATTACGCATAAAAAAAGCCGGATCTACATCCGACTTTCCTCTCACCTTTTTACACACTATCCCCTTAAAACATAGATTTTTCTAGGTAAGAATTATCTCGTCTTCCGCAAGAACTCTTTCTGACAAAAAACAAGCAGGTCTCCTGACTTTAGCATCCACACCCAAAGCACCTTCCCAGGAATCATCTCCCCAGTGGCATCTGCTCCAAGCTTAACTATTACAGTGACGGGATCGTTCCGGACTTTCACCGGATTCCCTTTTCATCGAATCCATCTTCGAACTTATTTTTTGCGGCTCGATTGCCGACCATATGAACATGTATTTTCATATTCACACTTTCTTCACATTTTGTCAACGAATCTTGTATTCTATTTCGTTATATCTTATCAAGATCATTCTGCAATTCCGCTTCGATTTCATCTGATTTCCGCTCTTTTTCCTCTTCCTTTTTTCCTTTCAAAAAACTTAAAAATAAGAAATATCTCCATTTCTTCGCAAGAACATGGATATATTCCATTTTAGAATAGATTATGCGTTATTTGTTATACATTATTCTTGTAATCTGCTTCGTACAAACTCCAGATAGTGTTCTGCCCATCCATCCAGCGGCTCTCCCTGACGGCTGACGCAGCCAAACAGAATCGGTTCTTCTTCTCCGTAAAGTGAATATCCGGGATATCCCCGGGATTCTTTTTCGCGGCTCAGATAACCACCGCTCACATTGCCCAGGTCTGTCTTTCTAAGCAGTTCATTCATAACATAGTCACTGTTAGTAATAACCGAGATCTTCATACGGTCTGTCGGTGAGATCCGGTCTGTTTCCTCCGTCATCCTGCGTCCCAGTGTATACTCATCTTCATAACACTGCACCAGGCGTACCTCATCCAGTGCAATTTCCCCAATACCGGATTTGCCAGTCAATGGATGGTCTTTTCCAAAATAAAGATATGCTTTCGTCCGTTTCAGTTCCTGAAAAATGAGTCCGGCACATTCCAGTCGGTACTGAAAAGATGGCATCTGCTCATCTAATACATAGACAAATCCAATATCATCTTTCCCCGCCTGGCACCGTTCCAGTATTTCTTCCGTTCCCGCCGTCATTACATGATAACAGACATCTTCCTGCCGATGCTCCTGATAAAAAGCAGCAAAACAGGAGGCCATCCAGGAACTGGGATTCCAGGATGCCAGCAGTTCTTCTCCCTTATCCATCCGGGAAAATGATTTTAACTGTTCTATATTTTCTACGGCCCTGCTTGCATATTCATAGACACGCTGTCCTCTGGCCGTAAGCGTAATCCCTCTGCTCTGACGGACAAATACCGGAAATCCCAGCTCATCTTCCAGCATGCGGATCACTTTGCTCACATTGGGCTGCGTCGTATACAGTGCTTCTGCTGCCTTACTGAATGATCGAAGCTGGGCACAGACCACCAGATACTGCAGCTGTTTGGTTTCTATCATGAAGTATATCCTTCCTTATTGGGACAGACAGCTTTTGTTCCGCTCATTTTTACGGCGCTGATGAGGAACATCGGTGTAGACCCATAGTTGGCTTTTTCCGTAGAATCCCAGACTCTCTCCCAGACCTTCTCATCTGCTTCCACTTCATTTCCAAGGCGGTCTCTTAACACCTGTACATCCCACGCCGGACGCATGGTTCTGCTCATGGGAATCTGTCTTGCAATATCCTCCATGGCGTCAATATCCGTGCAGGTATAATGGTCATCCAGATGAAGATTCTCTACCCGTTTCCGGTCCTCTTCATATTCTTTTCTCTTCTCCTCATCGAAGAGATGATGATACCAGTTGGCATCAAAATTCAGAAGGCGGCCACCTTTTTTCAGCACGCGCATCCATTCTGCATAAGCTTTTCCCGGCTCTTCCAGATTCCAGGTCAGATTTCTGGAAATGACTACGTCAAAGTATCCATCCGGAAAATCCAGTTTCTGTGCATCCATTCTCTGAAAATGGATACTGGAGGCAAGTGCCCCCGCATTTTTCTTTGCCTCCTCCAGCATAGCTTCTGTATAATCTACTGCCGTCACATCATATCCTGCTTTGGTGAGCAGAATGGCAAAAAATCCAGGACCAGTTCCAACATCCAGAATCTTCAGCGCCCCTTCCGGCAGATGACGACGGATCTCTTCAAGCCATACCCGGTCCTGCCCGGTTGCCAGCTCATGCTGGTTCACCTGGGAATAGCCTTCCGCTCTTCCTGTCCAGTACTGTTCAATCTGTGATAATATCATCCCCATATCCTCCTGTGGGTCTCTTCAAAATACAGCCGGATTTTCATCTGCTTTCCGACCACTTATGATATCAGATTAGCACATGGTTAAATTCTTCACAAGCCGGGTGGGGGGTTATTTTTTGAAACAAAAACAGCAGCAGAGGCTTCTCTACTGCTGCAATTATTTACTGCTTATTCTTCTGGTTTTACCGTCTCATCATCTGTTTCTTTGGTCACTGCCGCCTCCGCTGCTGCTTTTGCTGCATTTCTTCGTTTTTGTCTTCTGATATGAAGTCCTACGACAACCAGAATTGCCAGTGCAAGCACTGCTGCTGAAATCAGGATCTCCGCCCAGATATCCATGCGGTTCAGTACTACGATATATCCGGCAGAACTGATCTGCGTATCGGATGAGAGATAACTTCCAATGGTGTCTGCTTTCTGTGCTTCTCCCACGGTCTGATATTCTGCATCCATGGTCATCAGACTGTCTGCCAGACGGGTATCGTTCAGTACCCGCACAATTGCGTTTGTCCTAAGCGGCTGTGCCTGAGATACTTCATAATAGTATACCTTCTTCAGATAATATTTATAGAACGGACTGTCATTATCAATATTGGCTTTTACCTGTGCCAGTTCTTCATCCGTTGCTTCTCTCACGGAAATCTTCGTATCCGGATAGAATTCGCCGCCCATAAGTACCGGCGACTTCTCTGCTTCTGCATCAGCTGTCAATGCCGGCATATAGGCACGATATACCGCATGAACCGTTACATTTCTGTGAATGGGACTCACATCTTTTTCTTCCCAGTACACATATCCGTCTTTCGATTTCGGGAGGTCAGGATAGTTTTCCTCCGGAAGTTCATCTCCATAAGCAAATGTATTCTGCCAGACTACCTGCTCTCCGTTCATGAAACGAACGGTAAACTGAGTGAAATTAAGAGGCATATTTCCAAGCTGAATCAGAGAATCATAGTCCATGCTCTCTGCCTCACTGCTTCTGGTCACGCCATCCACAGCACCATAACCGTTATCTACAAAATAATTATCCTTTACAACTCCGTCCGCTTTTCCTACGACTGCACCGCTGGATTTTACATAGCTGTCCATGTCAAGGTAAGCGCATACATAGTTGCCGCTGATATCTTCGCCTCTTCCGGCCACACCGCCTACATAACCATCTCCGCTGACTCCACTTAATACATAACTGTCACGAATGGTATTGTCGCATCTTCCGGCAATTCCTCCGGCATATTTTCCACCGTCAGTCAGAATATCCCCGTAGTTTTCCGCTGCCACGATAATTCCATAGTCTGCTTTTCCCACAATACCGCCGGCATAATCACCTTTTACCGTAATGTCCGCTGTATTGGAGCTGGAGAAAATGGCTGCCAGCACATGACGGGTAATACTGTCACTGTCATCCTCGTCATCATCCTCGTCATCGTTCTTATCCTGGAAGAACCAGGCAGATGCTTTCTGCGGATTTGTCTTCACAATGGCTCCCGCAATACCGCCTCCCTGGGTATCTGCATACACCTCTCCAGAGTTGGTACTGGAAATGATCTTTCCATCCCCTGCTGTGGCATCCGTCAGTTCAGATACATCGACATAAATAGATTTATCATCAATCCGGTTCTTCAGTTCATCCAATGCATCAGAAACGGTTCCTCGAATCACATCAAACTGGTCTTTCACCCGGTCAAGGGAATCCCTGACTCCATCGAAATCGGCATGAAGGGTATCGGATGTATTGTCCAGTGTATCAGAAATAGTATTTCCTTTCTGACGCAGATCATCCTTCATGGTATCCATTTCATCATCAAAGTCATCCAGAATGTCATCCAGTTCATCTGTCATCTTATCCATGCTTCCGGTGATGGATTTAATATCTGACATCAGCTGATTGGTCTGCCCCGGCATTTCGCCCAACAGACCTGCAATGGTGCTCATCTGGGTACGTACATCCTTGCTGAGTGCCTGCAGCTGCTGTAATGCTGCTGTCAGTTCTGACGGAACCTGCACATCCGGAATATTCACATCCGGCAGCTGGGTTCCATCCGGCAGGGTAGTGGAAGTGACTACCCGATAAGTAACCGGTATCATTCTTCCGGTGCTTGCCTGATCATTGCCGTCGCCTGAAGCACTGCTGTCATTGGAAGAACCACTGTTGTCGTCGGAGGAGCTGCTGTCTGAACTGCTGTTTGCCGCAGGTGCATCACTGTTGCCTGAACCACTGTCTGCCGCAGGTGCATCACTGCTGCCTGAACCACTGTCTGCCGCAGGTGCATCACTGTTACCTGAACCACTGTCTGCCGCAGGTGCATCACTGCTGCCTGAACCACTGTCTGCCGCAGATGCATCACTGTTACCTGAACCATTGTCTGCCGCAGGTGCATCACTGCTGCCTGAATCTGCTCCTTCCTGAGAAGTATCCTCGCTTCCGGTATCCGCTGCCCCCGCATCCGGCGTCGGTGCTGCCGGTGTGACCTCATCCGGTGCCTCATCAGGCAGATTCTCCTGATATTGCTTCAGATCGTCAATTGAGTCAATCCATCCCTGAATTTTCTCTTCATATTGTTTGAACAGCCCATCCAGTTTTGCATTTCCCTGATCCACATAGGGCTTCAACTGTTCCATGATCTTTTCCATCTGGGCAATATCATTGGAAATCTGCTCGATTGCCGTATTCAGCTGTTTGATCTTCACATCATACTGCATGCCATCGATCGTCTTCTTCATGGATTTTACATTGTCGTGGATGGCATCTTTTCCGTCACTTGCCATATCACTGTAATCATCCATATAACCACGAAGAGAATTTCGAAGGGTTTTCAGCTGATCGGACAGAAGATCTGCATTGTCGGACAGGTTATCTCCCAGTTTTTCACCCTGATTGGACACATCATCGATGAGATCACCCAGACGGTCCAGCTCATCAGAGAGCTCCTGGCGATAATCTCTGTCATAGGAAGATTCCTCATAAGGTTCCAGTACACCGGAAATACCTCCGACATTTTTGTGCCCGTAAACCACACCCTTATTAGCGCAGTAACTAAGACTGCCAAGCTGTCTTCCTACGATACCACCGGTAGAGCTTCCCAGACGCTCGAATCCAATGGTCGCTGTATTGGTACAATAGGAGATATCTCCGGATGAATTTCCAGCAATTCCTCCAGTCTCATTGGCTCTTTCATCTGCCGTAAGACCTGTCACTGCATTGGGAATGGAAATATTGACACTGCTTCCGTCTCCTTCTGCCTGTTTCTTTATTTTCTGGTTGGTATTAATTTTACCGCTGTTGACACAGTCGCTAATGCTTCCTTCGTTTAATCCGGCAATTCCTCCGGTCTGCATTTTACCGTCAATCGCCGCCTCATTTTCAGAACGGGAAACAGATCCTGTCTCCTCATTTTTTCCCGTAATACCGCCAACTGCTGTCTCTGCGTTCAAAGTACCGCGTGTGACACAATTTTCAATAGCTCCGGCATTGCTTCCTGCCAGGATTCCGATATTTTCCTGCTCGTCTCCGCCAAGAATTTCTCCTTCTACGGTCAGGTTCTTAACCACTCCGTTTTCCGTTATGTAACGGAACAGTCCATAGTCGGACATTTCCTCACTCAGTGTCACCCCAATAATCTGATGACCATTTCCATCAAAAGTACCGTCCATTACCGGAAGAAACAGATTTTCGTAATTGGACAAATCAAGATCTGCATCCAGCCGGAACGTCTTCCCGGTAGAGAAGGATTCTGTCTTACAGTTCTCTGTCAACAGGACAAAATCATCTTCACTGGTAATAGAAACGATACCAGGATCAGATCCTTCTGCCGCATATGCGGCAACATTCGGCTGGGCAGCCAGCAGGGATACAATAAGGCAGGAATCGATGATACGCCATGGTAAATTTCTTTTTCTTCTCATTATTCTGCCCCTCCATTCGTCTGTGTTTCTCCACTGCCGATATTAATTCTTCTCTTGCGATAGGTCTTGTTAATGACTCCGTCAAATGCGTACAGAAGCTGCGGCAGAATCAACATAACCAGTATAATCGAAGTCAAGGTACCGGTTCCCAGTGTCGTTCCAAGAGAAGCAATAACCGGATTGGATGTAATCTGTCCGATCACAAATCCGGCAGAGGTCATGATTGTTCCGGACGTAATAATCGTCGGGAAACTTTCATTCAAGGTTTTAATAATTGCCGTTCTCTTATCTACATTTTCTTTCCGGTAAGCCGTATAACGGCTGGTAATGACAATCGCGTAGTCAATGGTCGCGCCCATCTGAATGGAGCTGACAATCAGATAGCTCAAGAAAAACATACCCGTTCCGGTCACTGCCGGGATAGAGAAGTTAATCCAGATACTGGTCTGGATCGTTGCTACCAGAATCAGCGGAATACTGTAGTTGGTAAAGGTAAATAACAGGATGATTGCCACAAAGACCGCTGTCATAATACTTACCATCAGGTTATCCTGGGTAAAGGATTTACTTAAGTCGTAATCACTGGTAGAATCACCCACCACATAGACTTCATGATAGTACTGATATGCAATATCACGGATCTGATCAATCGTATGAAATATTTCATCTCCCTCAATGGGGCCGGTGGTCATGACCAGCATACGGGAGTATTCGTCTCCCTCCAGCTGCTCTCTGGCATCCGATACGGTCTTATGCATATCCTGGATATCCTGGGAGAAATCCGCAGAGAAATCAAAGGTCTCATTTTCTTCCTCTCCATAAATAAAATCAATCATGGAGAGCAGCGGAATTTCAAAATCATCAATGGAATTGAGGAACGCGCCGTATTTCTCCTCTTTCCATGCATAAAAACGATACAGCAGACGGATCGTATCAATGTCCATGTCCGTAATATCTGCCAGTTCCTGGGGTGTCAGGGAATCGGTTAATACATACTGTTCATCATCATCCACCGTTACGTTGGCAAGTCCCAGTGTCGAATCCACCATGGGAAGGCTTTCTACTTCTTCCATAATCCGTGCTTCACTGTCGTAGTCACCCTTTGGAACAACAACCGCCAGCGTATTATCAAGGTCAAAGACTTTGGAAATTTCCCTCTTGGCCGTCATGTATTCGTTCATCTTCGCTGATTCTACAGAGCTATTATCATAAACATAATTACAGTTAACAGAAAGGAAACATGCCACTACCATGACAACCGCAAAAACAGGCAGCGTTACATGCCGTATGGCCAGAACGATTTTTCCCCAGAATTCAATGTTTGGTACAAAGCTTTTATGTAACGTTCTGTCAATCTGTTTCTCCCACAGCATAATCAGGCCCGGCATGAAGCCAAATACAGAAAGCATACTCAAAAGAATTGCCTTAATCATGACACGTCCCAGATCAAGACCGATACCAAACTGCATAAACATCAGGGCCACCATACCTGCCATGGTGGTCAGGGAGCTGGAAGAAATCTCCGGAATACCTTTTTCCAGGGCACGTACCAGAGCCTCTCTGGTATCTACCTTTCCTTTTTCTTCCATAAAACGGTGAAACAGAATAATCGCATAGTCAATGGCCATCGCCAGCTGCAGCACCGTTGCCACCGCATTCGTCACGAAAGATATATTATAGAAGATAAAGTTTGTTCCCATATTCAGGAGTGCTGCCATACCAAATACCAGCATGAAGATGGCAATCTCCATATAAGTACCGGACGTAAACAACAAAACACCTACAATAATGATAACCGCAATCACCAGAATGACTTTCATGTCATCCTGCAGATCCGCTGCATCATCTTTATCGACTGTTGTATAGAACCAGGCATCATAATCTTTCAACGCAGTTCTTACATCTGCGATCGCTGCCTGGGCCAGACTGTCATCTTCCGGTGTCTCAAAGGAAATAGAATATAGAGCTGCCAGATCCTGATAGGAGTCTCTCATATCTTCACTGTTTGTGAACTCTTTTTCCTCGGTGTCATTGTTTTCATCATCCTCGTCTTCTTCATAAAAGTCCACAGCAGATACACCCTTGATGTCTTTCAGCTGATCTGCAATCGCTTTTGCCTGATCATAGGTAACATTCTGTACCATCACCTTTGCTGTGCCAAAGGTGGTGAACTGTTCATCCATCACATCCAGACCAATACTCGTCTCGGTATCATCCGGAAGGTAATCCGTCAGTTCCTGAATGACGTTAATATGACTGGACATGATCACGCTGCCAATCGCTGCAGCAATGAAAATGATCAGCAGAAACTTTCTTTTGTCTACGATAAACTCTGCCAGTTTTCTCAAGTTTCTTCCTCCTTATTTAAATGTTACACATGTAACTTCATTTTATGCTGTATCGTATCATAATATAGGAATTCGAAAATCACAAGAATTCTCATATTTAATGTGACAATTTTGTTTTTTCTGTTCTCAGTCCGTTTTCCAGTACCCTGGATTCCGTATAACGCAATGGATTTTCAAACAGAATATGCGCCATCTCCTCCGGCGATTCCTTCAGATCCCGCTCAATCCAGCAGACCAGCAAAAGACTGAACCGCCCTGCCTCCTCATAGACCCAATAATCTGTTCGCTTGTCGCTCATATCCATCTGTACAATATGTTCTGCCAGATAATAGCAGAACTTAATGAGCCGGCGAAGTACCAGTTCATAAAGCTGTGCTTTCAGCACTGCCTTCAGGAGACGATCATTTTCCTTGGTTGTCTGGAAAATCATCAGTCCAAACTGATATCGGGTAATACTGCCTATCGCTTTTGCCCGTTCCAGCAATTCTTCAAAGACTTCATTAAAATATTGGATAAGAATATCATCCTTCGATTTATATAACCGATAATAGGACATCCTGGATACGCCCGCTTTTTTTGCAATATCTGTAATGGTAATTTCCTCATAAGGTTTCTTTTCCATCAGGATCAGAAGCGCTGTAAAAATACACTCTTTCGTCATGGTATTTTTTTTCAGTGTTTTTTCTGTTTCTCCCATGTTACATTCTCCTGTTCTGCAATCGTATGTCTTAGATTTCCAGTCATTCAAGACTAACAATAATATACCTTTATTGGGATGTCAAGAAGCCGAAAAAGTTATCATAAAACTCTTGCGCTTTCTTAACTTGTATGCTATAGTCTTCATATGAGCAAATGTTCATACGTTTAAATGAACCAAATAATCACTACCATGATTTCTGGAGGTTATAAAGTTATGAAAAAAGAATTCCTGATGTTATTAGAACACCAGCACGACGATGAGTGCGGCTGCGGATGTAGTCACGATCACGATCATGAAGAACATGTACAGGAGCATAGCCACGAAGAGCATGAGCATCATCATCACGAACATGGCGACAGTTGCGGATGCGGTCATGACCACGGCCATGAGGAGCATGAGCATCATCATCACGAACATGGCGACAGCTGCGGATGCGGTCATGACCACGGCCATGATCACGAGCACGAGCATCACCATCACGAACACGGCGATGAGTGTGGATGCGGACATCATCACGAAGGTGTCAATGCCCATGGAAAACGTGTATACATTCTGGAAAACCTGGGATGCGCAAACTGTGCCGCAAAGATGGAGAAGCGTATCAATGAGCTGCCGGGCGTTGCAGAGGCAACCATCACCTACGCCACCAAACAGCTTCGTATTACTGCTGAAAACTATGATGCACTCCTTCCGCAGATTCAGGATATCTGTTCTTCCATTGAATCTGAAGTAAAGGTTGTTCCGAAGGAAACTTCCAACGGATTAAAGACCAAAATCTACATCGTGGAAAATCTGGACTGTGCCAACTGTGCCGCAAAGATCGAGCGTAAGATCAATGAGCTGGATGAAGTAAGCGAAGCAGTTCTTACCTATACAACGCAGCAGCTTCGTATTACCGCTGCCAACCCGGATCGCATTCTCCCGAAAATCAAAGAAGTCTGTGCCATTGTAGAGCCGAATGCAGTGATCAAAGAGATGGAACGCAAACCTTCCGTTAAAAAAGAGGAAGAGAAGAAATTCGGCATGACCGCGGAACAGCGTACCGTTGTCAGCATTGCTGTCGGTGCCATTCTCTTCATTTTGATGGAAGTTCTGGAGCATGTGAACATGGATATGACAGTTCTGCTTCCGTTCTATGTCATCGCTTACGCAGTTCTTGGATGGAAAGTTGTTCTGACCGCTGTCCGCAACATAGGAAAAGGCCAGATCTTTGACGAGAACTTCCTTATGAGTATTGCAACCCTCGGTGCTTTCGCAATCAAGTCCTATCCGGAAGCGGTCGGCGTTATGCTATTCTATCGTATCGGCGAGTTCTTCGAGGAGAAAGCCGTTGAGAGAAGCCGCGGACAGATCATGGAGGCCGTTGACCTTCGTCCGGAGACAGTAAACCTTGTAGAGAATGGCGAAACAAAAGTGATTCCGGCAGAGGATGCTGTTCCGGGTGACATCATCCTGGTTCGTCCTGGCGACCGTATCCCGCTGGATGGCATTGTCATCGACGGTGACAGCCGTATCGACACTTCACCGATCACCGGCGAGCCGGTACCGGTCCATGTAGCAGTCAATGATGAAGTCACTTCCGGTTGTGTCAACACTTCCGGTCAGCTGACCATCCGTGTTGAGAAACCCCTTGGCGAGTCCATGGTTACCAGAATCCTGGATTCCGTAGAGAACGCAGCAGCAAGCAAGCCGAAGGTAGACCGTTTCATTACCAAATTCTCCAGAGTATACACCCCGATCGTTGTATTTCTGGCACTTGGTACTGCTCTGCTTCCTCCGTTGGTTGGCGGCGGCGACTGGCATTACTGGATTTACACCGCACTGTCCTTCCTGGTTATGAGCTGCCCGTGTGCTCTGGTATTAAGTGTACCGCTGGCATTCTTCTCAGGTATCGGTGCAGGTTCCAAGAAAGGTATCCTGTTCAAAGGCGGCGTTGCTCTGGAAGCACTTGCTGATGTCAAAGCAGTCGTTATGGATAAGACTGGAACCATCACCGAAGGAAACTTCGTTCTTCAGAAAACCGTATCCGCAGGAAAACTTTCCGAGGATGAACTTCTTCAGATCACTGCAAGCTGTGAACAGAACTCTACTCACCCGATTGCAGTCAGCATTGTAACCGCAGCAAAAGAAAAAGGCCTGCAGTTAAGCAAACCTTCTACTTTAAAAGAAATCGCCGGCGAGGGAATTCTGGCCATCATCGATGGAAATGTGGTTCTCTGTGGCAACAGAAAGCTCATGGAACATCACAGTGTCAACCTTTCTGCTTACGAAAATGATGTATTCGGAACCGAGGTTCTGGTTGCAGTAGAAGGTGACTACGCCGGATACCTGACCATCTCCGATACGATCAAAGCAGATGCAAAATCCGCTATCGCAGCACTGAAGAAACAGGGTATCACCACCGCTATGCTGACCGGTGACGCTCAGAACAGTGCAGAGGCTGTTGCAAAAGAAACTGGAATTGATGAAGTACACGCAAAACTGCTTCCGCAGGATAAGTTGAGCGAGCTTCAGAAAATCCGTTCCCAGCATGAGCATGTGATGTTCGTCGGCGACGGTATCAACGATGCTCCGGTACTGGCAGGCGCTGATGTTGGTGCTGCTATGGGAAGCGGCGCTGATGCAGCCATTGAAGCAGCAGACGTGGTTTACATGACCTCCAGCATGACTGCAATTCCGGATTCCATGAGAATTGCAAAAGCAGCTGTCAGCATTTCCTGGCAGAACATCGTATTTGCACTTGCTATCAAGGTTATCGTTATGATCCTCGGTCTGTGTGGATTCGCTTCCATGTGGATGGCAGTATTTGCGGACACCGGTGTTGCCATGCTGTGCGTGCTGAACTCCATCCGGGTATTATATAAGAAATAACGTCCATAAATGAACGTTAAAAACGGCAGATCGAACTGATCTGCCGTTTTTATGTGCTGTCTTCTTTTAAAGATTCTTCTCACCGCCGGTCTTGAAGACTCCGATCATCTCTCTGGTCAGGCTGATGCCATCATCTTCCAGCGGAATATCTTCCCGTTCAAACCACTCTCCCACGGACAATTCCTCCGTATCCAGCGTGATATCCGTATCTCCATCCACATCACAGAAAAATCCGCAGAGCAGAGTAGAGGAGAAGGACCAGGGCTGGCTCTTGTAATAACGAATATTTTTGACTTTGAGACCAACTTCTTCCATAACTTCCCGCTGTACCGTCTCTTCCAGAGTCTCACCGATCTCCGTAAATCCGGCAATCAGTGCATAACTGGCAGTTCTTCCCGGTGTCGGTGCATATTTCGTAAGCAGAATTTTATTTCCATTGGTTACAGCTACAATAACTCCCGGGCAGATCTTCGGATACACCATATTACCGCAGCATTCACAATGAACCATTCTCTCTTTATGATCCGGAACCATCGATTTACCGCAGCGGCCACAGAACTTATTGGAACGATACCAGTCAAAAAGCTGCATGCCCGTAATTCCCGCAAATCCACGATATTGAGGTCTGGCATTTCTGAAAACCACCGGTTTCTCCCAGCCATAGCCTTCCAATTCCCCATCAAGTCCATTTTTCAGAAGGAAGAAACGCTCGTCGCTGATGGTGAAAAGATAGGTCACATCCTGCTCTTCCTGGGTAATTTCTTTTACTTTTGGAAAATACATTTTCTCATTGTCAAACCGACAGAGCACTTTGCCGTCCCGGTATACCAGCATCCAGTCTTCTGCTGCCGGACTCTGCTCTTCATAGTGATTGACATATTTCTTTGGTGCAATATCCTGAATCATTTCTTTTCTCCTTTGTTTTCTATTCATTATTATATCCATATTTTCCGGGCAGGCAACAAAAATCCGATGATTGGCGATATATTTTATTCCTCTGGTATTTATTCCTGGAATCTGATAAAATATGGTTAATGTATATCAAAAATCAATCATGATATGGGACGGTAAAAACTATGCACAACAAGAAAAGAAAACAGAAAAAACACGGACGCCGCAGAAGCACTCCCCTTCAGTCTCTGCTCCAGGGACTGTTTCTTGGATTTTGTATTTGCCTGCTGGCCTTCAGCATCTGGAAATTAGCAACTATTTTCATCGGATACAGTTCCGGTGATAAGGAATACAAAGACCTGCAGCAGTATGTGCTCTCGGAGCCGGAAACACCGGATCAGGCTTCTTCCTCTTCTGATAACACTTCTGATGATACATCAGAAGAAGCGCCCGAAGCCGCTTCCTCAAAAGAAGAGCGTATTGATTTTGCTTCTCTGAAAAAGATCAATGAAGAGGCAGTTGGCTGGATTGAGATTCCAGGAACCGAAATCAGTTATCCGGTGGTTCATACGACGGACAATGTTTACTATCTGACCCACACCTTCCGCCGTCAGGAAAATAAATCCGGCGCTATCTTTGTGGAAGCAAGCAATGCCGGAGATTTTTCCGATCTTCACACCATTGTTTATGGTCACAATATGAAGAATGGCTCCATGTTTGCAGGTCTGAAGAATTACGGAAAGAAAAATTATTATGAAGCACATCCGTACGTTTATCTGGATCAGGAAGATGGCACACACTGCTATCAGATCTTTTCCTGCCATGAGGCAGATGTAACCGATATTACTTACACTATCGGATATCATTCTGACGATACCTATGCTGCTTTTCTGGATGAACTGACTGCTTCCTCTCTCTATAATACAGGCGTGTCTGTGGGAACCAATGATTCTGTCCTCACCCTTTCCACCTGTACCAACAAGGGTGCAAAACGTTTCGTCGTTCATGCCAAGAAATTATATTAAACCTTTTCAGGGCACCTTCTTCGGAGGGTGCCCGCTTTTTTTCTGCCGAATATAATCCATCATCCGTCTTCCATCCTCCTGAAGCTCTATCGTAATTTTCCGTAGCTGCTCATATTGCTCAGAAATATAGGCAATCTGCTGCTCCTGCTCTTTTATTTTCTTTTGCTCTTCCCGCACTGCCTGCTCCCTGGCGGACACTATTTTTCCGTTCTCTTCCCATATAAAATAAGAAAACTTTCCGGGCAATCCCATTTCCAGAATCCACCATACACCTAGCCTGTGAATCTCCAACACCGGTCGTTTATCATAAACTCCCGGAAGTTCCCGGGCAGCCTCTTCCTCCTCTGGTTGGAACAGATACCCTTTCCAGACTGATTCTGCAGGTTCCTTCGCTGTATAGAACAGCCAGAGTTTTCCTTCCCGGTTCACAAGCCGCAGTCCTCCATACTGGCTCGCATTCATAGCGTCGCTTAACACCACCTGATCCCGTCTTCCATGAATATCCGACAGTATAATCCGATGCTCCAATGAATGCCAGGCAAAACGGATGGTATTTTCCAAAACAACTGCAGTCAGATCTGCCAGGTACCCATCCCGCAGCACATATTCACCACCTGTCCGCAGGGGCAGCCGGACCGCAATAATCTCATTTCCTTCTGTGTACAGCACCAGTTTCTGCTGCGCTCCCTGCTCAAAGACTTCATTCATCCGGATCTCCTCCTTTTCCTACCCATATATATGATTGAGAAAAGCAAAAATGAACCAGATACATACTCTATAAGGAGAATATCTTTACAGAAAGGAGCCTTTTTCATGCCAAAATGTTGTCGTAAAAGCATCTCCTGCCATCTGGATGATCCCTGTACGGATCTGTGTTCCTCCCCCTTATGTGGGGATCCGAACCTGCTGGCGGTCTATGCGCCCGTAGTCTATGATGAGATTGGCATCAACATCTGTCAGACCCTCACCGTGGACGGCACCACATTTCCAACCCTTACCACAGCAGAAAAGGCCTTTGTCCAGGTGCTGAACATTGATTTTACCAACAGTGAAATCACACCCATCAGCGGCCGTCCCAACTGTACGGAAATTACCCTGCAGAACATTGCCGTCACGCTGCTCATCCGGCTCTACAGCTGCTCTGGCCAGCTGCTCGGCACCTTTGTCCAATCATTTACCTATCTGCCTCCGGCTACGGACGCGGGCTACAATGAGGATACCAATCCCAGCTCCGTCACGCTGGAACTTTTCACTCCTTATGGCATTTCCTATACGCTGGATACGGCCGGAACTGCAGTTACACCACTCATTTCCTATCTGGGATTTACCGCTGCTAATCATTCCATGACTCAGGGTTTAAATGCCATCGCCTATCCGAAGGTACTGAATCTGGATGTGGCAAACAGCGAGATCACCGTGGGCCTGACGCTCATCGTCAGCAGTGTCTTCTTCTCCCAGTATCTAATCCCTCACCAGGGCAAGGTACGGGTACCAAAGGGAAGCCTGGAAACTGCCGATGACAGTCTGTGCCTGAACTTCGTCAACGGGGATCTTCTGAACCTGAATATTAAGCCATTAGAGCTTGGTCCTCCCCTGTGCGAAGAACAGCTAAAAAAGGACTGTGAATGATGGGAAGGGGGAAATCCCCTTTCCATTTAAAAAGGTCTGTGATAAAATAACCACAGAATGACATTTATGCATCCTATACAAGGAGATCAAATATGCTGAATATTTTAAAAGAACAGATAAAAGACAACCATATCCTGATCCTGGGATATGGCAGAGAAGGACATTCTACTCTCCATCGAATTCTGGAAGTGGGAGGATTTGCTTCCGTCACGGTTGCAGATAAGAATCAGGTTCAGCTTCTGGATTCTGTCAAAGCATTATGCGGCGAGCATTATATGGACACGCTGGATGATTATGACCTGATTTTCAAAAGTCCCGGTGTAGTCCTGCCCAAAGATCCGGAACAGTATTCCTGCCGCTTCACTTCACAGATGGAAGTATTCTTTGAAGCTTACCGTGACCGGATCATCGGAATTACGGGAACCAAGGGAAAGAGCACGACCACCACTCTTCTCTATCATATTTTGAAGAAATCCGGTCAAGACACCGTGCTTGCCGGAAATATCGGTATACCGGCCTTTGATATTCTGGAAGAAATTCATCCGGATACCCGTCTGGTCTGTGAGCTGTCCTGCCATCAGCTGGAATACACTCACGTATCCCCACATATTGGCGTGCTTCTGAACATTCATGAAGAACATCTGGATCATTATGGCACCATGGAAAAATACATCCACTCCAAACAACAGATTTACCTGCACCAGAAACCGCAGGATCTTCTGTTTTGCGGCACGGATGTGATTCCGGCAGCTGGAACCTGCCGTTCCCGGATTTATTCTGTATCTGACCAGAATTTCGAGGCAGACGTCTTGTTATCCGGAAGCCGCATTCATTTTGAAGACCATGATTATCAGATTCCCACAGATAAAATTCCGCTGCTGGGGCACCACAACCATCTGGATATTGCATTTGTATATGCAATCTGCCGCACACTGGGCATCAGTGACCGCCAGATCGAGCAGGGACTGATCAGTTATGAACCACTTCCCCACCGTCTGCGCCTGGTCGGTGAAAAGAACAGTATCCGCTTTTATGATGACTCTATCTCCACGATTTGTGATACGACCATTCAGGCATTAAAAAGCGTCTCTTCCGTCGGCTCCGTCCTCATCGGCGGCATGGACCGGGGCATTGACTACCAGGATCTGATCTCCTACCTGTCCGTTGACCCGGTACCCCATATTATTCTTATGGCTGCCACCGGAAAAAGGATTTATGAAGAGATTCATGCTTCCTACCCGGATTTCCATCAGCCGGAACGGCTTCATCTGGTGGATACGCTGGAAGAAGCGGTTGCATTTGCAAAAGAAGTGACTCCTGCAGGTTACGCCTGCGTCCTGTCACCGGCCGCTGCAAGTTATGGAATTTTTAAGAATTTTGAAGAACGCGGCGATGTGTTTACAAAGCTGGCGCTGGAAAATTAATAGCTGACACTGACAATAGACACCGGTGTTTGTGAAGCAGACAGCAAAAAAGCAGATAACCTGTGAAAGGAACGTCCGCAGTCCCGGTACTTCATGAGAACGAGCAATCAGCGACGTTCGAATGTTAGTACCGCTGGATCGAGGACTTAGCGCGAGCGGTTCCTTTTCACAGCTTATCTGCTTTATTTTATTGGGTTATTCTTCTTTCGCCCAGCCACAGGCGTATTTCACAGCTTTCTTCCAGCCGGACAATTTTTTCTTACGTTCTTCCATGCTCATCTGCGGGTAGAAGGTCTGATCAATAGCCCAGTTTTTGCGAACTTCGTCCACATCTTTCCAGTAGCGGACTGCCAGTCCTGCCAGATAAGCTGCACCCATGGCCGTGGATTCCACACAGCATGGACGGTTGACCGGCGCATCAATGAGATCCGCCTGTGTCTGCATAAGAAAATTATTGGCACTGGCGCCGCCGTCTACTTTCAGTGCAGACAGCTGGATGCCGGAATCTGCTTCCATGGCTTCCAACACATCGTGCACCTGACAGGCAATGGATTCAAGTGTTGCCCGGATGATATGACATTTATTTACGCCACGGGTAAGTCCTACGATGGTACCGCGGGCATACTGATCCCAGTAGGGTGCTCCCAGTCCGGTAAAGGCCGGTACTACGTAGCATCCATTGGTGTCTTTGACTTTCTGTGCCATATATTCGGAATCCGCAGAAGAATCAATGATCTTCAATTCATCTCTTAACCACTGGATAGCGGCTCCTGCCACGAAGATGGAGCCCTCCAGTGCATAGTTTACTTTTCCATCAAGTCCCCAGGCAATGGTAGTAACCAGTCCATTTTCCGAAAAGACAGGCTTTTCCCCTGTATTCATAAGAAGGAAACAGCCGGTTCCATAAGTATTTTTTGCCTCTCCCGCCTCAAAACATGTCTGTCCGAACAGTGCCGCCTGCTGGTCACCAGCCGCACCCGCAATGGGAATTGCTCCGCCAAGATAGCTGGGATCCGTCATTCCGCAAACACCGCTTGATGGAACAGGCATGGGCAGCATGGAAGCCGGAATCTGAAGAAGTTCCAGAATGTCCGGATCCCACTGTAATGTCTGAATATCAAAAAGCATGGTGCGGGATGCATTGGAATAGTCCGTCACATGGACTGTTCCTTTGGTCAGTTTCCAGATGAGCCAGGTCTCAATGGTTCCAAAGAGAAGTTCTCCCCTTTCTGCCCGTGTTCTCGCACCTTCTACATGATCCAGAATCCACTTTAATTTAGTACCCGAGAAATAAGCATCCACCATAAGACCTGTCTTCTCCCGGATCATTCCCGCCAGCCCCTGTCTTTTCAGTTCATCACAATAGGCAGAAGTTCTGCGGCATTGCCAGACAATGGCATGATACACCGGTTCTCCGGTCTTCTTATCCCACACTACCACCGTTTCTCTTTGATTGGTAATTCCGATGGCCGCAATATCTGCCGCGGATGCACCTGCCTTCTGCATGGCTTCCACCGCAACTCCCAGCTGAGTGGACCAGATTTCATTGGCATCATGCTCCACCCAGCCTGGCTTCGGGAAATACTGGGTAAATTCCTTCTGAGCCATACTTACGATATGGCCCTGTTTGTCAAAAAGGATACAGCGGTTACTGGTGGTACCGGCATCCAATGCCATTATATACTTCGCCATGGTTTTTCTAAAACTCCTTCAAGTCCATTTTATTTTGCCAGATCCGCAATGAGATCTGCGCAGCCCTCAATTCCAAACTCACCGCTGTCCAGGCAGAGATGATAATTCTGTGCTGCTCCCCATTCCCGGTCTGTATAATACCGATAATTTACACGACGCTTCTTATCCTTATCTGCCAGACGCTTTTCCGGTTTGTCTGCAGTCTCTCCATAGAGTTTCACGATTCGCTCTACTTTCTTTTCCGTGGATGCATGGATAAATACATTCAGACAGTCTGTCCGGTCACGTAAGATATAGTCTGCACACCGTCCGACAATCACGCAGGGCTCTTTTTCTGCCAGATCCAGAATCAGCTTTCTCTGCTGCATCCAGATCTTATCCTGCATGGAAATTCCATTGGCATCCCTTCCAAGAAAAGAATAAGAAAATACGTTGGTTCCCGGTGCATGCTCGCCGTATTCCTCAATAAACTTTTGGGAAAATCCAGTCTCCTCCGCGATCTTCTCAATCAGTTCCTTGTCATAGAAAGCGATTCCGAGTTTCTCTGCCACCATCTTACCAATGGTTCTTCCACCGCTTCCAAACTCACGGCTAATTGTGATAATACGTTTACTCATAGAAACACCTCCATTTCTTTTGTATATTATATCATATTTTTTCCAACTTTGTAAAATAAGTTTTGTGCATAATGTCTCCTTTTTATCGCTTTTCTTTTTTCTCCGGCTGTGCTAAGATAGATCATATGTTCGAAAACTACAATGACAGACTGGAGACATTTTATGAGCAGAAAAAAACATTATTACCGCAAAAAACGAAGAAAACGGACTGTCCCGGTGCTCCTCGCACTGGTTGTGCTGATCCTTGGTATTGCCGGATATGGAAATGGGCAGGCTGATTCCATATCATCCGCACTGAACACCATCCTTACCGCCGCTTCTGACCTTGCCTCCGGTGCAGAGATACAGACTGCCTACGCACCTTCGGACGTTACAGAAGATCTGACCGTTCATTTTCTCGACATTGGTCAGGGTGACTGTACCCTTCTGACCCAGGGCGGACACGCCATGCTGATCGACGCCGGAGACAATGACCAGGGTACAAAAGTACAGTCCTATCTGGAATATCTTGGTATTTCTTCCCTTGACTATCTGGTGCTGACCCATCCTGACGCTGATCATATCGGTGGTGCAGATGTGGTAATCTATAAATTTGACTGCAATACCATTCTCATGCCGGAACGAAAAGCCGATACCAGAACTTACGACGATGTCATTCAGGCTATGAAATCCAAGGATTACACAGCTATTCACCCGGAAGTGGGCGACAGTTATGCCTTTGGAGAATCTTCCTTTACGATTCTCTCTCCTGCAAGAAATTATGAAGACAGCAATGACTGTTCTATTGTCCTGCGCCTGACCCACGGCAGCAATACCTTCCTCTTTACAGGAGATGCTGAGGAAGAAGCCGAAAATGATATGCTCGCTTCCGGCATGGACCTGTCTGCGGATGTGCTGAAAGTCGGTCATCACGGAAGCCACACTTCCACCAGTGATGCATTTCTTGATGCAGTCTCTCCCACCTATGCCGTCATCAGCTGCGAAACCGGCAATTCCTACGGACATCCCCATGCAGAGACTCTGAACAAACTTCGCGCGGCAGGTGTGCAGCTTTTCCGTACCGACGACCAGGGTACCATTACCGTCACCTCCGATGGTTCCACCCTCACCTGGAATACCAGCCCCTCCGATGACTGGGTATCCGGTTCCGGAAGGACGAAGTAAACCGCCGATTAAAAATTTTTCTGTTTTTTCCACGCGGACTATTGTATTTACTCCAGAGATATGATATAGTCTTCTACGTCTTGTCGGGCCGGACACCCGACAGGCACTCTGGAGAGTCTCGATGGACGAGCGCCGAAGGTGTACAGCGGAAACGTATCTTCCGCCAATCTCTCAGGCAAAAGGACAGGGCATATTTTACATGCAGATTGTTCTACTCTTTGGAGGGCTGATAGTTTATCAGCTCTTATTTTTATGTTCAAGCATATAACGAGTAGGAGGAACTAAGAAATGGAATCACTGTTACAACTGGTGGACAACGCAAATGGATTTTTATGGAATGTGGTACTGATCGTACTATTATGTGGTACGGGTATCTTCTACACCATAAAACTCAAGTTCATTCAGGTAAGAAAATTTGGAGAGGGCTTCAAGCTTCTCTTTGGCAACCTTGGTCACAAGGGTGAGAAGAAAGCGGGCGAAATGACCCCCTTCCAGTCTGTTGCAACCGCAATTGCCGCTCAGGTAGGTACCGGTAATCTGGCCGGTGCTGCAACTGCACTTTTCGGCGGCGGCCCCGGAGCCATCTTCTGGATGTGGCTCAGCGCATTCTTCGGAATGGCTACCATCTATGCCGAGGCTACCCTTGCACAGGAATATAAAGTTGTAAAACACGGAGAGGTAACCGGAGGTCCGGTTTACTATATCCACGCAGCATTTAAAGGAACCTTTGGTAAAGTTCTGGGAGGTCTGTTCTCTGTATTTATCATCCTGGCCCTTGGCTTTATGGGAAATATGGTGCAGTCCAATTCCATCGGCGCTGCCTTCTCTGAAGTATTCGCATCCAGAAATATCAACGTACCGCCGGTAGCTGTGGGCATTATCCTTGCTGTGTTTGCAGCCTTCATTTTCATCGGCGGAACCGATCGTCTGGCAGCTGTTGTTGAAAAACTGGTACCCTTCATGGCCTGCATCTATATCATCGGCAGCCTGATTGTAATCGGATGCAACTTCACCATGATCCCGGAAGCATTTCGCCAGATTCTGGTAGGCGCATTCCAGCCGTCTGCTATCATGGGTGGTGCTGCAGGTATCACTGTAAGAGAAGCGATCCGCTATGGTGTTGCAAGAGGACTCTTCTCCAATGAAGCGGGTATGGGTTCCACTCCCCATGCACATGCACGTGCAACCGCTGAGAATCCGCATCAGCAAGGTCTGACTGCTATGATCAGCGTTTTCATTGATACTTTTATTATCCTGAACCTTACCGTCTTCTCCGTTCTGACCACCGGCGCTATGAGCAGCGGAAAGAACGGCACCGCACTGACCCAGTATGCATTTTCCACCGTATTCGGACGCTTCGGTGATATTTTCATTGCTGTCTGCCTTCTGTTTTTTGCTTTCTCCACCATTCTGGGCTGGCATTTCTTCGGTTCTATCAATGTAAAGCATCTCTTCGGTGTAAAAGCGACAAAAATCTATTCACTGATTGTTGTCATCTTCATCATCGTTGGTTCTACACTGAAAGTAGACCTGGTATGGTCCCTGGCTGATTTCTTCAACGGACTGATGGTTATCCCGAATGCACTGGCACTGCTTGCTTTGAGCGGAGTTGTTGCAAAGATCTGTAAAACCTACAGTAAATAATTGATTTTACCGACGAATTCCCATATAATAAGGACATATGGACTTAAATCTTTACGGGAGGTATTTACACAATGGAAGAAGAAAAGAAAACCATGGATGACTTTGCAGAGGAGCTGGAAGCATCCTACAAAGCTGCTGAGGAAGCTGCTCCGGAAGCAGACGACGAAGCAGATCCGGTATGGGCAGAGTTAAAACAGCAGATGGATGACAAAACCGTCCTGACTGTTAAAATCGGCGGTGTGGTAAACGGTGGTGTTATCGCATATGTAGAGGGTATCCGCGGATTTATCCCGGCATCCCGTCTTTCTCTGGAGCATGTAGACGACCTGAACGAGTGGCTGAACAAAAAAGTACGCGTTCGCGTCATCACAGTAGATCCTGAGAAAAAACGTCTGGTTCTCTCCGCAAGAGAGATTTTGAGAGCAGAAGCAAGAGCCGCAGAAGACGAGAAAAAGAAAGCTGCTTTTGAGCAGGTACATGTAGGTGACGTCATGGACGGCACCGTAGAGACTCTGAAAGATTATGGCGCATTTGTCCGCCTGTCCAACGGTCTCTCCGGTCTGGTTCACGTATCCCAGATCTCTGACAAACGCGTGGTAAGCCCTGACAAAGTACTCAAAGAAGGTCAGGAAGTAAAAGTGAAAGTTACCGCTATCAAAGACGGTAAGCTTTCCCTCAGTATGAAAGCACTTCTGGAAAGTGCCCAGGAAGAGGATGCTAACGAGCATTATGAGATTCCGAAGTCTGAGAATATTGCTACCAGTCTTGGTTCTCTTCTGAAAAATATTAAGCTGTAAGCCATTCTACGGCATAAAACCGACAACCGGCAAACTGTGAGAGGAACCGCTCACAGGTTGTCGGTTGTCTTTTTTACGTAACGGCTAAAATTCTATTTCTAGATCATTCCATCTTTCAGAACACCATGATCGCGTAATAATTTCCCGATAATAGTTTTATCTGCTTTCTTTAATAATGGTTTTTTTAGCATTTCCAATGGTTTGGGCAGCGGCATCTCCAATGGGGATTTGCCATCCATGAGTTTTACGGTGCTGTCCAACAGTTCCCTTACGTCATAGACACTGCCCCATACCTCCGGAACACCACGATCCACACCACAGAGGCCATAGACCGCCTCCATAGCTGTCCGCACAGAATATTCCGTGGTGAAAATGGTATCCCGCGGGGTTTCAGCAAACTGTCCTAAGAAGGCTGCGTTGACACAGCCATCCGGAATGACATCCGGCCGGTCTCCGGCGCTTCTCGGCATAAAGAATGCCGTAATATAAGGCATCATGGTCGGTGTACAGTTCGCATGATGTTCTGCCAGTTCCGGGATTTCTTCTACCGGGATGCCCAGATGATAGAGCCATTCTTCCGTAATTTCCTTACCCGTACACTCTTTCATAGGTTTCTTCACATAATTGCCCGGTACGTCTGTAAAGAGGCTGTAAACCCATACACAGATCTCATCTTTCTTCTGCCCTTTGAACTGTCCCTGCCGATTGATCGTCCAGCTTAAGAGCCAGCTGGAATCTCTGCAGCTGACAATACCACCGGTCACGACTTTTCCTGTTCTCGGATCACGTTTGCAGATCTTTGTGATATAGGAAATGATTTTCTCATTGGAAGTGGTCACTGTGGCGGATTCCCAGTTGGTCTTTTCAATATTGGAGCAGAATTTCTCCGGATGTCCAAATGCCGGATCCTGACGGGCAACATTTTTCCAGAGAGACCAGCATCCGCTGTTTCTAATTTCCGCATCTCCTGTCGGAGCATGATTCTGATCGCCGTAAATCGTTCCTTCTGTACAGCTTCCATTGGTAATAAATACAAAATCATCTTCTGTCAGAGGGATTTCCTGTACCTCGCCATGCACCTTGCATTCAATGGCTCTGGCTGTCTTCTTTTCGCCCTCCATCTCAAAACGGACATTGGTCACTTCCGTTCCGAACTGAAACTGCACACCTGCCTCTTCCAGATATTTCTGCATAGGAAGAATGAGAGATTCATACTGATTATACCTGGTAAATTTCAATGCAGAAAAATCCGGCAGTCCACCGATATGGTGAATAAATCTCTGGAAATATCGCTTCATCTCTAAGGCACTGTGCCAGTTTTCAAATGCAAACATCGTACGCCAGTAGAGCCAGAAATCCGAACGAAATACTTCGTCATCAAAGACATCCTCAATCGTCTTATCATAGAGATCTTCGTCTTTCATAAAGAACAGTTTCATGATCTCCATGCTGCCCTTCTGACTCAGACGGAATTTGCCATCGGTATGAGCATCCTCTCCACGGTTCACTGTTGCACGGCACAGAGAATAGTTAGGATCATGTTTGTTCAGCCAATAATATTCATCCAGCACCGATGCATCCGGTACTTCCAGAGACGGAATACTTCGGAACAGGTCCCACAGACATTCAAAATGATCCTCCATCTCGCGGCCGCCACGCATGACATAGCCCCTGGAAGGGTCGTTAATACCGTCACATGCACCTCCTGCAACGTCCATAGCCTCCAGAATGTGAATATTCTCTCCCGGCATTCTGGCATCTCTTACCAGAAAACAGGCTGCTGCTAATGAAGCCAAACCACTTCCAACCAGGTATGCAGATTTTCCTTCAATACCTTCCGGCTTCTCCGGCCGCGCAAAAGCCTCATAGTTTCCGCTGGAATAATAGATCCCCTTGCTGTTCTTCGCCTGTTTTCCGCGCTCCGTATTCCGATAATTGCTCTCTTTAAGCGTCTTAGACTTCTTCTTTCTGCCTGCCACGACAGCCGCAGCTCCTGCCCCTACAGCCAGCGCAGATGCCATTCCCACTTTCCACTTTGATTTTCCCATATTTTCTTTACCTTTCTTTTTATTACTATTTGATATAGTATTAAATACTACATACAATATGTTTCGATAATAAATCTATTATTCTGATTTGTCAATGATTTTATTATTTCCGAAAGGTAAAAAGTTTATAAAAAAAGAGACACGAAAACCAATCGTTTCCATGTCCCTTTATCAGCGTTATTTACAAACGGCTTATTTACCAAGCTGAGCTGCAACCTCTGCTGCGAAATCCTCGTTCTTTTTCTCCATACCTTCACCGGTCTCGAAACGAACAAATCCTTTAACAGTAACGTTAGCGCCGTTAGCTTTTGCAACCTGAGCTACATAAGCTGCTACGCTCTGTTTTCCATCCTCTGCTTTTACATATACCTGATCAAGCAGACAGATCTCTTTGAGCTGTTTGTTCAGACGTCCCATGATAGCGCCGTTGATAACTTTCTCCGGCTTTCCTGCCATCTTCGGATCGTTCTCGATCTGAGATTTGATGATCTCAAGTTCATGAGCTTTGTACTCTTCATCAACTTCGCTGTCGTTGGTGTATACCGGTTTCATAGCGGTGATCTGCATAGCGATGTTCTTAGCCATCTCTTTGATCTCATCGTTTACTACGTCGGTCTCAACGTCAACGAGAACACCGATCTTTCCTTCTGCATGGATGTAAGAAGCTACAAATCCGTTCTGCTCCTCAACCTGTTTGAAACGACGAATGTTCATGTTCTCACCGATCACTGCGATCTGAGCTGCAAGAGCCTCTTTTACAGTCTTGGTGGTATCCTGTGCCCACGGCTCTGCCAGGAATGCGTCGATATCTGCTGCAGTAGTGTTCAGTGCCTGTGCAGCAACATCTGCAACGTAGTTGCGGAATTTCTCGTTCTTAGCAACGAAGTCAGTCTCTGCATTTACTTCGACAGCAACTGCTTTCTTTCCGTCCTCAGACAGAGCGGTAGCTACGATACCCTCTGCTGCAATACGGCTTGCTTTCTTCTGTGCGGTAGCAAGACCTTTCTCACGCAGGAAATCCACTGCTGCTTCCATGTTACCCTCGGTAGCTGCAAGTGCTTTCTTACAATCCATCATTCCTGCACCGGTCATCTCTCTTAACTCTTTTACCATAGATGCTGTAATAGCCATGATCTGATTCCTCCTGTGGGATGTGTGTTTACAGCACGTCCGGAACAATACTGTCCCGGACGGCCTTTACCTGTAAATTACTCTTCTACCGGCTGCTCCTCATATGCTTCCTCAGCATACTCCTCAGCTTCGCCCTGATTTGCCTCGATAACAGCATCTGCCATCTTGGAAACGATCAGTTTTACGGCACGGATAGCGTCATCGTTACCCGGGATTACGTAGTCAAGCTCTTCCGGATCGCAGTTGGTATCGCAGATACCGATCAGCGGGATTCCCAGAGTATGAGCTTCCTGTACACAGATCTTCTCTTTCTTCGGATCTACTACAAAGATAGCATCCGGAAGGGTCTTCATCTCTTTGATACCGCCAAGGTTCTTCTGAAGTTTATCCATCTCTTTTCTCAGAGCGATGACTTCTTTCTTCGGCAGTACGTCGAAGGTTCCGTCTTCCTCCATGGTCTCGATTGCTTTCAGTCTTGCAATACGTCCCTGGATAGTCTTGAAGTTGGTCAGCATACCACCGAGCCATCTCTCGTTTACATAGTACATTCCGCAACGCTCTGCCTCTACTGCGATAGCATCCTGAGCCTGTTTCTTAGTACCAACGAAAAGGATCTTTCCACCCTCAGCTGCGATATCTGCAACTGCTTTGTAAGCCTCATCAACTTTTCCTACAGATTTCTGCAGGTCGATGATGTAAATACCGTTTCTCTCGGTGTAGATGTACTCTGCCATTTTCGGGTTCCATCTTCTGGTCTGATGACCGAAGTGTACGCCGGCTTCCAGTAACTGTTTCATTGAAATTACGCTCATTGTTCTTCCTCCGTTTTGGTTTTTTTCTTCCGCGTGACCTTCTACTCCCAGAAGGACCTGTATACAGGCACCTCTTCCGGAATCCGTCCGCGTGATTTTTGCGTAACGGGTCGTCAGTTATCTGACACACCCGGCTCATTGGACATACTTTGCCCGCAAAAAGCCTTATCTAATATAGCATAGAAAAAGCTGAGAAGTCAAGGAAAATTTTGCATTTTTTGATTATTTCAGTCTTTCGACTCCACCAATATCATGATTCCTTTTTCTATGCGAATCACCGCTTCTTCTTCCGCAATCTCATTGGAAACACCTCTGCTGCCGGTACCAAGAACGGTAAAATTAAATTTTTCCAACGGGTATTTAAAACCAATCAGATCCACACCTTCCACATCCGTTGTGAACGGGATCAGGGACACATATTTGCCCCACTGTTCTGCCATCTTCAGATGCAGTTCCCCTGATACCAGCCGGATCCGGTTATGAGCATCCACGATTCGGCAGTCGATGCCTTTTGCAAAAGGCAGATACAGGGTCTGAATATTTCCCAGCACATGGTCAAGCCGGGTTCCGGTACCGCCGACCAGGGTGATTTTCCTACTGCCCAGCTCCATGGCAAGTTCGATGGCAATCTGGGTGTCGGTAGCATCTTTCACCGGATTAAACTGCCGGATCTCGATCTGGGTATGGGTCTGATACCAGGTCAGAATCTCCGGATCCAGGGTATCAAAATCTCCCACAATACGGGTAGGGACAATATTCTGTTCTTTACAGAATTTCAGCGCACCATCCACGCCGATAATGTGATCATATTTCTCTTTTTTTAATAAATCGAGGGCAAAATCGGTATCGATTGTGCCCCCGCTGATAATCAGTGTATGCAATGTATTATTCTCCCATAATGCGCAGGAAATCTTTGACATTCTGCTCAATGTCACCTTTAAAGATGGCACTTCCGGCTACGATGACGTTCGCGCCTGCATCCAGAACCATCTGGAGGTTATCCTTCTTGATGCCGCCGTCTACTTCGATATCGGTATCCAGCCCTTTCTCATTCAGTATCTGACGAAGCTCTTTGATCTTCCCGGTGGATTCGGGAATATAAGCCTGTCCGCCGAAGCCCGGTTCTACCGTCATGAGAAGGATCATATCTGCCATATCCAGTACGTCGGCCAAAACACTGTTTGGGGTCTTTGGTTTGATGGTTACACCTGCTTTCACCCCTTTGCTTTTAATGAACTCCAGCGTTTTCTTCACATCCTTGCATGCCTCATAATGTACGGTAATGATATCGGCACCGCATTTTACAAAATCATCAATATAACGATCCGGATCTTCGATCATCAGATGTACATCCAGCACCAGATCTGTTACTTTTCTGACGGATTCCAGTACCGGCATTCCGAAAGAAATACTTGGTACAAACATACCGTCCATGACATCATAGTGCAGATACTGGGTACCTGCTGCTGCCGCATGCTGAATATCCTCTCCCAGATGCGCGAAATCTGCTGATAAAATGGATGGTGATAAATATCTTTTCATAATCTAATTGTATCTCCTCTTCTCTTTTTCCTGAAGCTCTCCAAAGAGCAGACGGTAACTTTCATACCGTTCCCTGTTAATCTTCCCCTGCTCCACTGCTTCCTTTACCGCACAGCCCGGCTCCTGTCCGTGGACGCAGCCCTGAAACCGGCAGCTGCCCTCATAGGGCGTAAATTCAGGAAAATAATACCGTAATTCTTCTTTTTCCATCCCCATCAGTTCCAGTGAACTGAAGCCCGGAGTATCAAAAATATAGCTGTCTTCTTCCACGCGGAACAGTTCACTGTGCCGTGTGGTATGTTTTCCTCTGTCAATCTTCTGGCTGATCTGTCCCGTCTCCATCTCTGCGTCCGGCACCAGCAGATTGATAAGTGTTGATTTTCCAACACCTGATGGGCCTGCCACTGTCGTGGTCTTTCCCCGAAGCAGGTCCCGGATTTCCTCTACTCCCTGCTCATATCTGGCGCTGATGAACAAAAGCCTGCTGCCGCATCCACCATAAATCTCTTTTAATCGCTGAAGTTCTTCTTCGGACGCTTCATCGATTTTGTTAAAGCAGATGATGGAAGGAACCTCTTTTTGTTCCATGGAGATCAGGAAACGATCCAGAAGAGACAGGTTTGGCTTTGGTTTTGCCGCTGCAAAAATGACCATTGCCTGATCTACATTTGCCACTGCAGGACGGATCAGCTCACTGGTTCTTGGAAGAATTTCTTCCATATTGCCCTTGTGTTCCGCCTCATCGATCACCTGGATTTCCACCCGGTCACCAACCAATGGCTTTACCTTTCGGTTCCGGAATACGCCTTTTGCCTTACATTCGTATACTCCGCAGCCTTCCACATACACATAGTAGAAGCCTGCAATTCCTTTTATAATTCTTCCTGTCATAGTTTAATTCGCCGGCATTCCTTCAGTTCCGTCTGTTCCCGTACCAGATGCAGAACCAGTGCTCACATAGATCGTTACCGTTCCATCCGGATCTACGGCTCCGCTTGGGCTGTACCGGGTGACAAATCCGCTTCCCACAGAATTGCTGGATTCCGTTGCCTCACTGATGGTTCCGGTAAATCCTGCGTCTTCCAGCTTTTCTGCCGCTGCTTCATAGGTCATACCTACACTGACCGAAGGAATCGTCACTTTTTCTTTTCCCTGGCTGACGGTCATGGTTACGGTGCTTCCTGGCTTTGCAGGGGTTCCTCTGTCCGGCGTCGTACTGATGACCAGGCCCGAACGGACATCGGAAGAATAGGCTTCCTTCACTGACACTTGAAATCCTGCGGCCGCAAGCTCCTGTTCTGCACGGCTCTGCTCATGACCGACGACATCCGTTACTTTCACACTGCTGGGACCACTGCTGAGCACAATACTCACGGTAGTTCCTTTTGCTACTTTTGTGTTGGCTGCCACTGTCTGGCTGATAACCAGACCGGCCGTCACTGTATCACTGGCTGATTCTGATACCGTTCCAACGGTAAGTCCCGCTGCCGTGATGGCACTCTTCGCTGTAGCCTCATCTTTTCCTACTACATTGGGAACTGTCACCTCACTGTCCGTAGTCGTAGTGGTACTGCTGGTACTGGAACTGCTGTCAGAAGAAGAGGTTCCTGTGGATCCGCTTCCTGCAATGGTTACCTCCACAGAGCTTCCGACTGCCACGCGGGTACCGCTGTCCACGCTCTGGCTGATAATCTGTCCGGCTGCATACTGGCTGGAGTTCTCACTGCCTTTTAATGTAATACTGATGCTCAGATCTTTCAGTTCAATCTTTGCTTCCGTCATGGTCTTGCCCAGAAGATTCGGCATCACCACCGTATTTTCCGTGCTGTCAGAGGAAGTACTGTCGGAGCTATTGTCCGCATCTGTATCCGCTGTCTGCTCTGTCTGCTGAACATCAGACGTATCATCGGAATGATTCTTTCCAAGTCCCAAGGTCTTAAATACGAGAAGAACAACAATCAGCGCAATGATAATCGCCAGTACCACACCTGCAATCGTCATCGCTTTTTCCACTGCCGGACTCAGTTCTTCATCATCCTCGTCGTCCTCATCATCTTCATCTTCGTCGTATTCGTCCTCATCATCTTCATCCTCTTCTTCATCATCCAGGTTCATCACCGGAATGTCTATCTTTCTGGATTCTTTGATTTTAGAGGCTGTTCCTTTTGTCATGACAACCGTGCGGGCCTGCTCATCCACATTTACCATCTGGACAAAGTCCCCCTCCGGATCCATCAGGGACTGTTTCAGATCTGCCAGCAGATCTCCGATATCCTGATATCTGCGGTCCGGACTCTTCTGGGTACATTTCTTAATGATCTGCTCCAGGCTGAAGGGAATATTTTTGCAGTATACGCTAGGCGGAACCATTTCTTCCTGCAAATGTTTCACTGCTACTGTCACTGCTGTCTCGCCGTCAAAGGGAACCCGTCCGGTTACCATTTCATATAACACAATACCCAGAGAATAGATGTCGCTTCTGCCGTCCACATAGCCGCCTCGTGCCTGTTCCGGGGATGCATAATGCACAGAACCCATGGCATTGGCTGTGGTAGTCTGGGATGTGGTTGCCTTGGCAATTCCAAAGTCCGTCACCTTCACTTTTCCTTCTCTGGAAATAATAATATTCTGAGGTTTAATATCTCTGTGTACGATGTTGTTATTATGGGCCACTTCCAGTCCTGCACAGACCTGGATAGCAATGCTGGTTGCTTCCTTAATCGTCAGGTTTCCCTTCCGCTCAATATAATTCTTCAGGGTGATACCCTCTACCAGCTCCATGACAATATAGTAAATTCCATTTTCATCGCCGACATCATAGACGTTGACAATATTGGGATGGGCAAGCCTTGCAGCCGCCTGAGCTTCTTCTTTGAATTTTTTTACAAAGCCTTCATTCCCGCGGAACTCTTCTTTCAAAACTTTTACTGCAACAAAACGGTTGAGTTTATGGTCTTTTCCTTTAAAGACCTCCGCCATACCGCCGACTCCGATCTTCTCCAGAATCTCATAGCGGTCTCCCACAATCGTTCCAACTTTTATCATAATCCTACCTCACGCTGTCCAATTTCTACCAGTACGACCGCTATATTATCCAGTCCGCCATTCGTGTTGGCTTCCCTGATCAGTCGGCTTCCAATCTCTGCAAGATCTGCTTTCTCACTGATAATCCGGCAGAGATCTTCATCCTCCACCATATTGCTCAGTCCGTCTGAGCAGAGCAGATACCGGTTTCCCGGCTCCACATGAAAAGGAAACAGATCCATCTGCGTTTCTTCCTGAATACCCAGCGCTCTTGTAATAATATTTTTATCCGGATGTTTTCTGGCTTCTCCCTGGGTCAGTTCTCCTTTTCGCACCAGTTCTGCCACCAGAGAGTGATCCTCGGAAATCTGTACGATGCTGCCCTCTGCAATCTCATAGAGGCGGCTGTCGCCTACATTCACAGCCAACGCTTCCTCTCCGCATACAGTCAGAACCACCAATGTGGTTCCCATGCCGTTATATTCCTCCCGTTCCCCGGATTTTTCATACAGCCGGTAATTAGCATACCGGACTGCTTTCTGCAGAATCAGTGCCGGGCGGCTCTCCGTGCTCCTCTGTACCGCTTCCACAATGGTCTGCACCGCGTAGGAGGATGCCAGATCTCCGGCTTTATGTCCTCCCATTCCATCCGCAACGATGTACAGATTCGGGAGATTTCCGACCGGAAGATCTGAAGCATATACATAATCCTGATTTACCACTCTCACCCGGCCGATATCCGTCATTGCAACCGATGTCTGCACCTTCTACTCACCTCTCTCTTTTTCCGTATCCATATAGCTCTTGCGCAGCTGTCCGCATGCGCCGTCAATATCTCGTCCCATTTCTCTTCTAATGGTAACATTTATCCCTGATTTTTCAAGTTTATTTTTAAAGCTCTGAATGGCACTGTTATCTGACTGGACATAATCCCGTTCTTTGATGGGATTGACCGGAATCAGATTGATATGGCAGTTTATATCATGTACCAGTGCTGCCAGTTCTCTGGCATCCTCCGCACTGTCGTTGACACCTCCTACCAGGCTGTACTCAAAGGTAATCCGTCTGCCCGTCTGCTCAAAATAGTACCGGCAGGCATCCAATACATCATCCAGGGCATATTTATTCGCCACAGGCATCAATGTCTTTCTCTTCTCCTGACTGGAGGCATGCAGGGAAAGTGCCAGGGTAATCTGCAGTTTTTCATCTGCCAGCCGTCTCATATTCGGTACAATACCGCAGGTAGATACCGTCAGGTTTCTCTGACTGATATGAAGTCCTCCCTCGCAGGTCAGAAGATGAATAAAACGGAGCAGGGAATCATAGTTGTCCAACGGTTCTCCCGTCCCCATGACTACTACATTGTGAACGCGCTCCTGGGACCATTTCTGAATCTGATAAATCTGATCCAGCATTTCAGAAGGCTTTAAGCCGCGCTCCAACCCATCCAGAGTAGATGCACAGAAGCGGCATCCCATACGGCATCCTACCTGAGAAGAGATGCAGACAGAATTGCCATGGTGATACTTCATCAAAACACTCTCGATAACATTGCCATCAGACAGACGGAACAAAAATTTGCTGGTTCCATCGATTTTGGAAGTCTGCACCCGTACCAGCTCCAGGCGGGTCAGCTCATAATTTTCTTTTAACTTTTCTCTTAAGTTCTTTGACAGATTGGTCATCTGATCAAAATCGTCTGCGAGACGCTCGTGCATCCAGCTGTAAATCTGTGCTGCACGGAACTTTTTCTCGCCGATGGCTTCCATTTCCTTTGTCAGCTCATCCAGCGTCAGAGATTTGATATCAGTCATTTCTCTTTCTCTCCAGTTTTGCGATAAAGAAGCCATCCCAGGCATCCACACCCGGAAGCATCTGTATCTGTTCTTTTAATGTAAACGGATAGTTCTCAAGGAACCAATCCACATTTCCTTCATTTTCTTCTTTATGCACGGTACAGGTACTATAGACCAACGTACCGCCCGGTTTTACATACTGCCACACAACCGACAAAATCCGCTGCTGCAAATCCACTAATTCTTCCTGCTGCTCCGGTGTCATCCGGTATTTGAGATCAGTCTTCTTACTGAGCACACCAAGTCCTGAACACGGAAGATCTGCCAGCACCACATCCGCTTTTTTGACAGATGCCTCATCCAGTACCGTGGCATCCATCTGCACCGCCTGGATATTTTTCGCTCCTGTCCGGTCAATATTATCCTGAATCAATCCTACTTTATATTCAGTCAGATCTCTTGCTTCTACCATTCCTGTACCGTGAAGAAGTTCTGCCAGATGAAGACTCTTGCCTCCCGGCGCTGCGCAGACATCAATACAGTTGTCTCCCTCCTTTGGATCTGCTGCCAATGCTGCTTTCATGGAGCTTACATCCTGCACCTGAAACAGACCTTCGCGAAAAGAAGTCAATGCCCGCAGATAATCATATCCGCTGATGGCCAGTGCACAGTCTACATCCTCTACCGCCTGCACCTGCACTCCCTCTTTTTTCAGTCGCTCTGTCAGCGCCTCCCGGCTGATTTTTGACAGATTGACCCGGATGGTCGTTGGCTTCTCCTGATACTGGTCTGCCAGCATCAGGGCTGCTTTTTCTTCCCCATATTCGGAAATCCACTGATCCACAATCCACCGGGGTGTGGAATACTGAATGGATAAGTCCTCAAACTTTACATTCGGAAGTTCTCTTGCAATATTCCGAAGCACGCCGTTGACAAAGCCTTTCAGGCTGGAAAAGCCTTTCTTCTGCGCCAGCTTCACTGCCTCATTACAGACAGCAGAATCCGGAATCTGATCCATGTATTTCAGCTGATAAACCGACAGTCTTAACAGGTTCCGAATCACCGGTTTCATTTTCTTCACAGGAACTTTGGAAAATTTGTCGATAATGGCATCCAGCTCCAGCATTCGCTCCAGAGTTCCTTCGCTAAGCCTGGTCAGAAATGCCCGTTCTTTTTTGTCGAGATACTGGTATTTTTCCAGCATGCCTCTCATCACCACATGGCTGTAGCCGCCTTTTTCCGCTGTTTCCAACAAAAAATCCAGTGCCAGTGCCCTGGTATTTACCTTTGTTCCCTGATCAGTCACGTCTTCTGTTACCTCCGAAAAGAAGAATCAGACGCAGCATGGACAGGATAGAAGCAGCCGCTGCTGCCACGTAAGTCATAGCTGCTGCAGAGAGCACTTTTCTGGTACCTCTTAATTCCTCCTGATCCAGCATTCCGGTATTCTCCAGAATCCGTACCGCTCTTGCGGAAGCGTTAAACTCTACCGGAAGGGTAATGAGCTGGAACAGTACGCCAAAGAAGAAGCACAGCAATCCGATCTGGATTAACAGATAAGACTTTGTAAATAAAAGTCCGATCAGCAGAATCGGCCATGCAATCTGGGTTCCGATATTGGCAACTGGCACAAAAGCACTGCGGAAACGAAGCGGCACATAATCCACATCATCCTGAATGGCATGACCGCACTCATGGGCTGCCACACCGACCGCTGCTACAGAACGGGAGCCATAAACACTGTCGGAAAGGCGAAGAACTTTCGCTTTCGGATCATAGTGGTCAGTAAGATTTCCACTGACATGTTCCACCCGGACACCGTAAATCCCGGCATTTTTCAAAATCTGCTGGGCTGCCTCGGCACCGGTCAGCCCGGAACGGCTGTATACTTTTGCATATCTGTTGTAGGTACTGTTCACTCTTGCTGATGCCCAAAGGGACAACAGCGCTCCAATCAGTACCAGAATGTACGTAGGATCATAATAATAACCAAACATCATTTACTCCTGTTCTGCCTTCAGCATTGTGCCCGGTTCTACCTTGTAACCGCGTAAAAATGCACCTGCATCCATCCGCGCTTTGCCTGCCAGCTGAATCTCTGTCAGCGCCAGTCTTCCATCACCGGTCTTAACAATCATGGCTTTCTTTGTTACTTCCAGTATTTCACCACAGGTTCCTTTTGATGCTCCCTCTTCATCCGGCAGTACATCACACTGCCAGATCTTCATAGTCTTTCCGTTCAATGTGGTATAGGCACTGGGCCACGGGTTCAGACCTCTGACCAGACGCTCGATAGACACTGCATCTTTTGTCCAGTCAATATTTCCCATACTCTTTTTCAGCATGGAAGCATAAGCGGTCGGGGATTCTCCCTGTTTTTCTGCTGTGATCTCACCCTTCTCCAGTTTTGCAAGTGTTTCCACGCAAAGCTTTGCTCCTGCAATGCTTAATTTGTCAAAAAGGCTGCCGCCTGTCTCTTTTTCATCCAGTGGAACGACCGCCTTCGCCAGCATATCACCTGTATCCAGTCCCTCGTCCATCTGCATGATCGTCACACCGGATTCTTTTTCTCCATCAATAACCGCCCACTGAATCGGTGCTGCTCCACGATATTTAGGCAGCAGAGAGGCATGCACATTGATACACCCGTATTTTTTCATATGAAGAATGCCTGAAGGAATCAGCTGTCCAAAAGCAGCCACCACCATCACATCAGCTTCTGTCTGTTCCAGAACTTCTGTCGCTTCCCGTACTTTTACCGGCTGAAATACCGGCAGTCCCAAACGTTCTGCTGCTGCTTTCACCGGAGTTGGCTGAAGTTCATGGCCACGTCCTTTGGGTTTATCCGGCTGACTGACCACAAGCGTAACCTCATGTCCTGCCTCATGAAGTGCTTCCAGTGTTCCCACCGCAAAATCCGGCGTTCCCATAAAAATAATTTTCATGAATCTTATTCCTCCTCATCATCCGTATAGGTCACGTCATGGAGATCTCCTTCTACCAGATCCACATAAAGCTTTCCATCCAGATGGTCACACTCATGGCAGATGGCTCTTGCCAGAAGTTCGGTTCCCTCCAGTTCATACCACTCTCCGTCTTCGCCCATAAAGCGGACCGTCACTTCATTCGGTCTGGTTACGGTGCCTGCCTTTCCCGGCACACTTAAACATCCCTCATCTCCGGTCTGGCTGCCTTCCGTTCTGGTAATCTCCGGGTTGATGAGAACAATCGGTCCCTCTCCCACATCAATCACAACGATTCTTTTTAAAACCCCTACCTGAGGTGCTGCCAGTCCCACGCCATTTGCTTCATACATGGTCTCCAGCATGTCATCTACCAGTTCCACAATTTTCGGAGTAATCTCCTTTACCTCTTTGCTTGTTTTTCGAAGAATGGGATCTCCTTCAATTCTCAGATTACGAATTGCCATAATTTCCTCCTTAATAAGCCTGGAACGGATTCAGGTCAAACTGGATCCGGACCTTTTCCCAGACCGTTTCCTTTTCTATCTGCTGTTCCAGCTGCTCTTTGATATATAATAATTGTTCTGTATCTCTGTGTTTGATATAAATTACTTTGCGATAACGGTCATTTTTCTTTGACAGCGCTGCATCTGCCGGACCAATCATCTGTAGCTGCTGCCTGCCCGCCGCCCGGATTCGTTCTCCTATAACCTCTGCCTGCTGTTCTAAAAGTTCCGGTGCTTCACAGGATAAGTAAATACCCATCATATTTTCCACGGGTGGGTACCCCATGAGACTCCGGTAAGAAATTTCCTGCCGGTAAAAGGCTTCATAGTCCTGCTTGGCTGCTGTCTCAATACTGTAATGTTCCGGCATATAGGTCTGAATCACTGCCTCACCTGCTTTTTTCCCGCGGCCGGCTCTTCCCACCGCCTGAGTCAGAAGCTGGAATGTCCGCTCCGATGCCCGGTAATCCGGTGCATACAGGGAAATATCTGCAGCAATGACACCCACCAGTGTCACATTTGGAAAATCATGTCCTTTTACAATCATCTGGGTTCCTACCAGCACATCGGCTTCCCCTTTTCCAAATGCGGTCAGAATCTTCTCATAACTTTCCTTTGTTCGGGTAGTATCATAATCCATCCTCAGAACCCGTGCTCCCGGAAAATATTTTTTCACTTCCTGTTCAATCTGCTGGGTTCCTGCCCGGAATCCGGAAATATAAGGAGACCCGCAGGACGGGCATTGTTCCGGCATCCGGATCTGATAACCACAGTAATGACAACGAAGCCATCCATCCTGATGTAAGGATAACGTCACATCACAATGAGGACACCGTACCGCTTTACCGCAGGAGCGGCAGGACACAAATCCGGACAATCCTCTTCGATTCAGGAACAGCATGATCTGTTCTCTTTTTTTCAGTCGGTCATCCATGGCAGAATACAGTCGTCTGCTGAAAATGCTCCTGTTTCCTGCTTTCAGCTCTTCCCTCAAATCCACCACTGATACTTCCGGAAGCATGGCCGTTCCAATCCGGTGATCCAGCCGATACCAGCCATACATACCCTTTCTGGCGCGATAACTGCTCTCCAGAGATGGAGTTGCGCTTCCAAGAATAACAGAAGCTCCACTCAGAGACGCCCGGTAAATTGCCGCTTCTCTGGCATCATACCGCGGCACCGTCTCACTTTTGTATGCCCCTTCGTGTTCCTCATCGATAATCATAACACCTATTTGTGAAAATGGTGTAAATAACGCAGATCTTGGTCCGATCATCACATCGATCCGGCCTTCTTTTGCCCGGACAAACTGGTCATATTTCTCGCCTTCCGACAATCGGGAATGCATAACCGATACCCGGTCACCAAAGCGTTCATAGAACCGGCGCACCGTCTGGATTGTCAGGGCAATCTCCGGAATCAGCACAATGGCCTGCTTCCCTTTTGCAATCACCCGGGAAATGAGCTCCATATACACTTCCGTCTTACCACTGCCGGTTACCCCCTGCAGAAGATAGGTCTTACCAATTCCCTGCTCGTATTCCTGCCAGATACCATCTACCACTTGCTGCTGCTCCATCGTCAGCGGCGGATGTTCATGCATCCTTTGAAAATGTCCCTCGAAAGGATTCCGGTAACGTGTCTTTGTCTCCTGAAGGAGTACCCCATCCTCTTCAAATTTTTTAATAACCGGGGCAGTAATCTGGTACCGGTCCATCGCTTCCCGCTTATCAAGACTTCCTCCATGATCAAGAAGCGCTGCCAGAAGTCTTGCTTTTGCCCGGTAATTTTTATGAAGTGCTTCTTCTAATAACGTTTTTGCCTGCTCACTGCTCACATGAAGCCGCAGGGTTACTTCTCTTTTTTCTGCCACCTGTTGTCTGACCGGGAGCACCGTCTTTAATGCCTGATTCATGGTGGATCCATACATGTTCCGCATCCATGATGCAATAGCAATCAGTTGGGATTCTGCACGTACACTGCCCTCTGCCACTCCGGTCAATTCTTTCACCCGCTCCGGCGGATAATCCGGTGTCTCTGCAAATCCCACCACATAGCCCTTCATCGGCCGGTTACCGTTTCCAAAGGGAAATGTTACCTGCATGCCGGTCTGCAGTGTGCTTTTCATATGTTCCGGAATCCGGTACTGAAAAATTTTATCCAGTTTCTCGTGGGAAATATCCACGATCACATTGGCATACTCCATCTATTTCTCCGACAGCTCCTTCAGCACTTCCTGAATCAGCACTCTCTCGTCCATGGGATATTTTACCCCTTTGATCTCCTGATAATCTTCATGGCCTTTTCCTGCCAGAACGATAACGTCGCCTTTCTGACCATGCTCGATTACATAACGGATGGCTTCTTTACGGTCACAGATTTCGATATATTTTCCATCGGTCTTTTCCATACCGATCTTAATATCGTTGATAATATCCTGGGGCTCCTCAAAACGCGGATTGTCAGAGGTAATCACAGTCAAATCCGCCAGCTTTCCGGATACTTCACCCATCTCATAACGGCGAAGCTTGGAACGGTTGCCGCCGCATCCGAAGACACATACCAGACGCTGCGGATGATACTCCCGCAGAGTAGAAAGAAGGCTTTCCAGTGCCATGGCATTGTGTGCATAATCGATCATCAGGATAAAATCATCGGATACTTTGACCAGTTCAATTCTTCCCTTGGTCTTTACGATTTTGAGCGCTGCTTTCAAATCCTCCTCGGATACTTTAAAATGCTCACATACGGCAATAGCCACCAGAGAATTATACACGCTGAACCGTCCCGGAATATCGATCTCCACATCCATGTTGAGTTTTCCGGATACATGATATTTCACTCCCAGATAACCCGGTCTGCCGATCAGTTCCACATTGGAAGCGCGATAGTCTGCATTTTCCGAAAATCCAATCGTTTCCAACTTGCAGGTATGACCTTCCAGCACCATCTGAAAATGCTCATCATCAATATTTGCGATACCCAGACGACACTGTTTGAACAGCATCCCTTTACAAGCTGCATATTCTTCGAAACTGGCATGCTCGTTAGGACCGATATGATCCGGTGCCAGGTTGGTAAAAATGCCGATTTCAAAGGGAATACCGGCAGTCCGGTGCATCATAAGTCCCTGGGAGGACACTTCCATGACGCAGATCTCACAGCCTGCCTCTACCATCTGTGCAAAATATTCCTGAATGAGATAGGATTCCGGTGTGGTATTGCATGCCGGAATATGTTTCTCTCCAATAATCGTTTCAATGGTGCCCATAAGACCTACTTTGTAGCCTGCATGCTCCAGGATGCCCTTCACCATGAAGGTGGTTGTTGTCTTTCCTTTGGTTCCGGTGATACCGATCACTTTCATTTTTTCCGCCGGATAATCAAACCATGCCGCTGACAGAAGTGCCAGTGCATAGCGGCTGTCATCCACCAGTACCAGTGTCACACCCGCCGGTACTTTCACCGGACGCTCTGCCACAATAACTTTCGCACCTGCTGATGCAATCTCTTCCGTATGCTCATGGCTGTCGTATACCGCACCTTTGATGCAGACAAACATACAGTCCTTTGTTACTTTTCTGGAATCGTATACCAGTGCGCTGACCTCTCCGTCCAAGGCACCATCTATCACTCTGTAATTTAATTTCTCCAGTAATCCGGTAATTGTTTTCATGAAGAACCTCCTTCTTCGCTGATTATTACTCCTGTATGGCTGTTCGCCATATGCATGCCAGTAACAATGTGCACCCTGCAAGTATGGGCACACCATCACTGGCATGTGCATAGCTTTAAATAGTATAACATATTTGTCACGCCCTTGCAATTTTCCTGTAATGCAATTATAATTAAAGAAACAATTCAGGACAGGAGTTCCTGAGTAAATTCTGACAGAAACGAGGACCCATCTATGAGCAAAAAAAAAGTTGTCGTTGCCTTAGGGCACAAAGCGCTGGGAGCTACGCTTCCCCAACAGCAGACCGCTGTAAAAAATGCCGCAAAGGCAATTGCTGATCTTGTGGAGGCTGACTGCCAGGTTGTTATCTCCCACAGCAACGCACCCCAGGTGGGCATGATCCATACCGCCATGAACGAGTTTGGAAAACAGCATCCAGATTACACCTTCGCACCTATGTCTGTCTGCTCTGCCATGAGCCAGGGATACATTGGCTATGACCTGCAGAATGCCATTCGTGAGGAACTGTTAAACCGCGGTATCGGGCGCCCGGTTACCACCATTCTGACTCAGGTTGTGGTAAATCCTTACGATGACTCCTTCTACAAACCGGTTAAAGTTATTGGACGTGTTATGACCCGTGAAGAGGCAGATGCCGAAGAAGAAAAAGGAAATTATGTAACGAAAGTCGAAGGCGGATACAGACGAATCGTCTCCGCTCCGAAGCCGGAAGACATTGTTGAGATCGATGCCATCCGCACCCTTTCCGATGCAGGACAGGTTGTCATTGCCTGCGGCGGCGGCGGAATCCCGGTACTGAAACAGGCCAACCGCCTCAAAGGTGCCAGTGCCGTGATCGAAAAAGACCTTGCAAGCGGTAAGCTGGCAGAACTTCTGGATGCCGATATGCTGCTCCTGCTCACCGGCGAGAAGAAGCTTTATCTGAACTACGGCAAGGATAACTGCGAACCTCTTGACACCATCAGCGTGGAGAAAGCCCGCAGCTACATTGCAGAAGGACAGTTCGCTGAGAAATCCATCCTTCCGAAAGTCGTTGCTGCTGTTTCCTTTGTATCCGGAAAACCGGGCCGCGTTACCGTCATTGCTGACCTCGATGATGCAAAAGAAGCATTGGAAGAGAAAGCCGGAACTATTATTAAATAAACTCTGACATATCGAAAGCCTGCCCCGGTTGTAAAACCGGTGACAGGCTTTTTTTAATGCAAATCCATCTGCGCCTTTGCTTTTCGCGCCACTTTATCTGCTGTCTTCATGGTACTTCCCCGCACAATCATTCCATTTCCAAAACGCTTGCGGATATCATCCACCACTCCGTCCACTTTTTTCTGTTTCTCATGGTTCTCTGTATTTTCAAAAAGAGACATCTGTCGGAAATCATCTGATGTCAGATCTGTCAATGCCACACCAATCAGGCGCAGCGGCTGGCACTGCCAGCATTCACGCAGCAGATTCTTTATCTGGGCAAAAATTTCTTCCGTCACATCCGTCGGATTTTCCAGCTTCTTCTGATGAGACCTAGTTCTGAAATCCAGCATCCGGTAAGTAACCGATATACAGCTGCATTTCTTACCGTCTTTCCGCATTCTGGCCGCTACCACATCACACTGTGCCAGCAACAGGGAAAATGCCTGCTCATAGGTCACAATATCTTCTTCCGTCGTGGTCTCCGCACTGTATCCTTTTGCTTCTTCCCGTTCTCCCCGCACCGGAGAATCATCTCTGCCGTTGGCGTACTCATATAACTGATGTCCTGTCTTTTCTCCCAGCAGCCGCTGAATCTCCGTTTCCGGATAACGTGCCATCTCTCCTATGGTCTTAATCCCCGCCTTTATCAGCTTCTGTTCCGATGCTTTTCCGAGAAACAGAAGATCCCTCACCGGAAGCGGCCACATTTTGGTTGGAATTTCCGCCGGAAACAGCGTATGGACTTTATCCGGTTTCTCGAAATCTGATGCCATCTTTGCCAGAAGCTTGTTGGTCCCAATTCCGATATTGACGGTAAAACCCAGTTCCTCCCGGATTCGATCCTTGATCTCGTGAGCCAGCTTTACAGGATCCGGATAAATTTTCTCTGTGCCGCTCATATCAAGAAAAACTTCATCGATGGAGAAAGACTCCATAACCGGCGCATAGGATGCGCATATTTTTTTAAATGCCCGGGAACAAGTTTCAAACAGCACAAAATCCCCCGGGACGCATACCAGTTCCGGACATTTTCGAAGTGCCATAGATACGGGTTCTCCTGTGATAACTCCGTATTTTTTCGCAGGAATGGATTTTGCCACCACAATTCCCCGGCGGGATTTCGGATCTCCGCCAATGCAGGAAGGAATCTCCCGAAGATCCGGCAGACCCTCCTTCACACGTCTTGCCGCCTCCCAGGACAGAAAGGCACTATTTACATCCACATGAAAAATCAATCGTTCCATTTCTTTATGATTTCAAAATCAGTTCCACCGGACAATGGTCACTGCCTAGTTGCTCAGAAAGGATTCTACTGTCTTCGATTCTTTCTTCCATTCCCTCAGATACTAAAAAATAGTCAATCCGCCAGCCTGCGTTCCGCTCTCTTGCCTTAAAGCGGTAAGACCACCAGCTGTAGGCATCTTTCAGATCCGGATAGAGATACCGGAAGGAATCCACAAAACCGGATGCCAGAAGCTCCCTCATTTTATCCCGCTCCTGATCGGAAAATCCTGCATTTCCACGATTACTCTTGGGGTTTTTCAGATCGATCTCTTCCTTTGCCACGTTCATATCACCGGTAATGATGACCGGCTTCTTTTCTTTCAGGCCACCCACGTAGGCGCGGAAATCATCTTCCCATTCCATCCGATAGTCAATTCGTTTTAATCCGTCCTGGGCATTGGGAACATAGACACACACCAGATAATAATCCGGGTACTCTACTGTAATGGCACGTCCTTCCGTGTTATGCCTGTCTTCAAATCCAAGGTCATAGGAGACACTTACCGGCTTTTCTTTCGTAAGCACTGCTGTTCCGGAGTATCCTTTTTTCACTGCACTGTTCCAGTAGATCTCATAGCCCGGAAACTCAAACTCTGCCTGATGCGGCTGCATCTTGGTTTCCTGCAGGCACAGCACATCCGGCTGTTCCCTCTCTAAAAACTCCCGAAAACCTTTTTCCATACAGGCACGCAGGCCATTTACATTCCAGGAATATAATTTTGTCATCGCTGTTCTCCCCCTGTCCATTTTTCTCTGCTGATTTCCATCTCATGAAAGTTCCAGTCCTCTCCCATCAGATGATACACTTCATATTTTCCGGTTGCAGTAAGTCCCAGTCTCTCATAGCACCGCTTTGCCGCCGGATTATTTTCAAAGACACCCAGTGATACCCGATCCACTTTCAGAATTCCAAATGCATAATCAAGTGCCTGTGCCAGCATCCGGTAACCATACCCTTTTCCACGGACTGCAGAATCCACGATAATACAGCCAAATTTCAGATTTTTCATCTCCTCATCGAGGAACTGCATGATGAGATGCCCCTTTACTTCTGTTCCATCCAGCATCGTCATCTGAAAATGGCGGGGATTCTGTTCAAACTGGTTGTAAAAAGCATTCATATCCTCTGCTGTAATCGGATAGTGATCATATCTTCCAGCACACCATTTCCAGAATCCGGCTTCATCGGTAAGCCATCCCACAATCGTGGCCGCATCACATTTCTTATATGGACGTAATCGTACCATGGATATTCTTCCTCTCCTGATATAAAAAACGCAGGGAACTTCCTTTTGTAGAAGCCGCCCTGCGTCTTTATCAATCTTATTTTTACAGCAAGCAAAACGATAAGCCGGGTTATGTCGTTGGACAATCATCTATCTAGACGTACCGTTACCGGCACGTTCAAGCAACCTACCTGAAGCTGGCGGGCCACCATATGCTTCTGCTTGGTCTTGCTTCGGATGGGGTTTACATGTGCCCCGCCTGTTACCAGTCGGGCGGTAGTCTCTTACACTGCCTTTCCACCCTTACCAGCTCCTTGCGGTGCTGGCGGTATATCTCTGTTGCACTGGCCTTGGAGTCACCTCCACCGGACGTTATCCGGCATCCTGCCCTGTGAAGCCCGGACTTTCCTCACCTGATAAAATCAGCCGCGATTGTCTGTCTTACTTGCCGTATGTTCTATTGTAGCGTAATTTTGAACGATTGTCTATGGGGAATTGTAATTTTGTCAACACTCCAAAGTCCCAGTGGCAGATGTAACGGGAAATTCCGCAATCTTACTATGCCGGTTTTGAAGTGCCAGTTGTTATGTGCTGTCCCGGAGATTGGGCAGATAGATCATAACTATTTCCTGATACCCAATAACAGGCTCTTTTTCCGTAAAATCTTCCAGATTTCAAATGCTGTAATCCCATATTGGGCAGATAGAAAGTATCTCCCCTTCTCTGCCAAAATCTGCTTTATTTTGTGGGCATTTTCAATATCAATATTTCCATCTGCCCAAATTTCATTTTTTTGCACTAGTCAACAAAAAGTAGACACTTTTTTCATTTTTTATACACTCAAAACTGAGCATAGTACTCCTTATATTGTTTTGGTGTCAAATAGTTTAAT